>CAYYBK010000019.1:0-17770 GCA_964470015.1 uncultured Syntrophales bacterium | reverse complement strand
AAAGGCTCAAAAATTCTTTCTTTGGTCTTTTCATCCATTCCGACACCGGTATCGGTTACGGAAATTTTTATATAGCGGCCATTTTTGCCGTTGTAGTATTTGAACCTGCTTTCGTCCAGGATGGTATTTGTGGTGCTTAAATAGAGATCACCACCTCCCGGCATTGCCTGCCAGGCATTAACATAAAGATTCAGCAGTACCTGCTCGATTTGCCCCGGATCAACATCTGCCGGGTATAAATCTTCGGCGAGATTACGGTGGATGATGATTTCTTTTTTGGTGCGGCCGATTGTTTCCGATGTCCTGCATATTAAAGAATTCAGGTCTACTGATTTTACCTCGTATTTTCCGCCGCGGGCAAAAGCGAGTAACTGCTTGGTTAAATCCGCACCGCTCATGACAAGGTTTTCAATCGTCTTCAGGTTTTCGTACGCGGGCGATTGATGATGCATGAGGAGCAAGGCCAAAGAGGCATGACCTTGTATCCCCATCAACAGATTATTGAAGTCGTGTGCAATGCCGCCCGCCAAAGTTCCGATGGACTCCATTTTTTGTGCATGAAGCAACCGGGCTTCCGTCTTTTTCTGTTTGGTGATGTCCCGCATAAAATTAAGCGTTGCCGGATTATTCTCCCAGTTGATTACTACGCTGTTTGTTTCCACCCAGTGCGTTGAACCATCTTTGTTTATGATGCGGAAGGTATAATTGCTGTTCGTATTTTCCCCGCACAGAGAGCTTTGCTGCAATTCGTAAACCATATCGCGGTCCTCAGCGAGAAGCAGACCGGAAAAGGGCAAGGACGAAAGTTCCGCAGCATCGTATCCCAGCATCTGATAAAAACGTTTATTGGCAAACATGATCAGATTATCCTGAATGATAAAAATCGCTTCGTTGGAATTTTCGATCAACAAGCGATATTTTTCCTCTGATTTTTGCAGCGCCTCCTCCACCTGACGGCGTTTGGTAATGTCCTTGGAAATTACGGCAACGGCAATTATGTTGTTTCCCTCCGCTACCGGACTGAATGTCCGCAGAAAGTAGTTTGTTTTTTGCGGACTCTGATGCTCGTCTTGCAGCGATCGGCCGGTGGAGAATACCTGCTTTACTCTTTCGGCGAATTCCCTGCTTTGTGGAAGCGAATGGAAATCTCCGTAAAAATGTCCGATGATTTGATCTGCGGAAATATTCAAACGCTGTAAATGATTCTGGTTAATAAAAAGATAACGGCACTGATCATCGACAAGATAGACGGAGTCGGTGGTGGAATCGACGAGATAGCGACACTGACTTTCCGTGTTTTCGATCCGGTTAATTTTTTGCTCAAGTCCTTTTATGGTTTGCTTGTATTCTTCGCAGAAGAGGCATTGATTCATTTCTTCACCTTTTGCAGGATCAGATAATTTTTTTAAACTCTCCGCAAAATATTTTGTAGGTCTGGTCGTCGAAAAGAATGTGCCGGATTAGTTTTATACCGTTATTTCCCCGGGCAAACCGGATGCATGTATTCAATGCCAGATTGGCTGCTTCAGCCTTGGGATAGCCATAAATTCCGGTGCTTATAGCAGGAAAGGAAATACTTTGCAAATTGTTTTGCAGAGCCAGCTTCAGACTTTCATGGTAGGCGCTTTGAAGAAGAATATTTTCATTTTTTGTGCCGCCACGGTAAATTGGCCCAACGGCATGAATGACATATTTTGCTTTCAGACTGCCGCCTGTTGTGATGACCGCCTGTCCTGTCTGGCAACTGCCGATTTTGCGGCACTCCGCCATAATAGCAGGGCCGCCGGCACGATGAATCGCCCCGTCAACACCGGCACCTCCCGCCAGGTGTTCGTTGGCGGCATTGACGATAGCATCCGTCGACTCTGTGGTGATGTTTCCGGCGGCTAGAACAATTAAAGTTTCATTTATTTTGGCTTCCATGGCCGTTATGTATTCTTAAATCCTTGTTCCTTCTCCGCAGACCAGCATACGGTAAGTTTTTTCAATTCTCGACCAGTTTTCTTCCCGGTCCAGCGACCAGTAGCGGCCGATTACGGATACGACTTGACCCAAATTTAATGATAAAGTTTTCTCTTCTATTTTTTTTATGTATCGCGCTCCGCTTTCCGGCAGCTCTCCGCGCCGTCCCAGCATGGAATGCATATAAAGCTTCTTAATCCCCTCTTGCTTGGCCAGGTCCATTAAGGCGAAGAGATGGTTGATGGATCCGTGTGAGCTGAAGAAAGAAACGATTCCGATCAAATGCAAAGACCTGTCCTCGTTTTTTGCTTGCTGGATCACGTTTAAAAAGGCATCGTTGTGAAAAAAGCTTTTGTTTTCTATCATTCTGTCGATCTTAAGCCGGTCGGAGTATATCTTTCTACCGGCGCCGATATGCAGATGGCCCGCTTCGGAATTGCCCACTGTCCCGGCCGGTAACCCGACTGCTTCTCCGGAAGCGGCAAGCCTTGACATTGTGCAGGATTGCATCAGTTTATCCATGACAGGAGTTTGGGCGCGGGCAATCAGATTGCCTTGCTGGTCGTCGTTCAGACCCCAGCCGTCCAGAATCAGCAGTAGCAACCGCTGTGTGGAATCGGTGCAGGCTGATTTTTGTTCAATCAACGAGGAGCCGGTCATCGCGGGGGCAGGCGGCAAGCCGAAAAGGCTTAAAACAGTCGGTGCCACATCAGTAAGCTCCCCTTCCTTGCGCAGTGTTAACTCCTTGTTTTTGTGCAGGAGAATAAATGGTACTTTGCTGTCTGTATGGCCGGTGTCGACTGCGCCATCCGGATACAGCCATTTTTCCACGGTGCCGTGATCGGCGGTAACAATAATCGTAAATCCTTGTCTCTGGGCGTTTTCGATGACGATTCCCGCATGTTTATCTACCGCCTCAACGGCGCGCAGTACAGCCGTTTCGTTTTCAATATGGCCGACGACATCAACATTGGGGAAATTGACGACGATGAAATTGCAGCTGGCATCATTAATTTTGCCGATTGCCGCAGCGGATATTTTTTCGATGGACATTTCCGGTGCTTCGTCGAACAGGGCGACGTCTTTGCGGGTCGGGACAACAATTCTCTCTTCACCGGGCAGGAGTTCTTTTTTCTTGCCGTTGAAGAAAAATCCCACATGAACGGCCTTCTCCGCTTCCGTAATCTTTGCCTGTCTTATATTATTGCGGGAAAGGATATCACTTAGAGTGTCCTGCAATATACCATCCGGCGGGAAAGCAACCTGAACGTTAAGCCCCTTCTGATATTCGATCATCGTTGCAAAATTTAATCCGAGATCACTGGTTACGGAGAACTCGGAAAATCCCGGTTCCGTTAAGCTGCGCGTCAGTTCTATTTCCCGTTCGCCGCGAATATTGTAAAAAATAACGGAGTCACCTTTACTTATCCGGCCTGCTGGTTTACCCTGCGGATCAGTTAAAATCAAAGGCAGAAGAGTTTCGTCTTCCTGCCCTTTCTTGTAAGCATTGCGGACAGCTTCCGACATGGCATAGTTCAAATCAAGACTCATTGCAGCTCCTGTAAAAATTGTAGTCGTTATCGGCTGAGTTATTTAGCGAATTAAAATAAAACTGTAAAGATAAACTTTTACCTGGTCATATGCGGGAAGGATTTTGAGTTGAAAAGTGAGCTGTTAAATGATAAAAAACCGCTTCGTTTCACAGGGAGAAAGCGTTTATGCAATCGCAGCAGTTAAAACAATCAAGAAGAGAAGAAAGTCACGGCAATTTGTGCGAAGAATTGCTGAAAGAACGGGCGGCAGTGTTGAGCCGTGCAGGAATGGCGGTGGAAGATGCCATTGCCGAACTGACGGAGATGGAGTGTTCGATACAAATAAAAAATGAGCGGTTGAAATCATTGATGCAACAAGATCAGGCGGGGGACTGCTTTCACTCCCGGCAGGCGCTGATTGAAGAAATCAATGGCGCTATAGATCAATTCAACGCCGTTCGTAAAAAGGCTCAACTGAAATATTATTATCTGATTGTCACGCGCGAAGCGCTTGGTTTACGGCGGCATGAAATGATTCAAGAAATATATCCAATCCCGCTAAAAAAGAAAAAGATGCAGGCCGTTTAATGGACAGATACAGAAGACAGCGGTTGCGGATGATAGAGGGGCAAATAAAAGCACGCGGGATAACCGATGCACGTGTTTTAAAAGTCATGGAAATCATACCGCGCCATCTTTTTGTTGATGAAGGTCTGATTGCTCAGGCATACAATGACAATCCATTGCCGATTGGTGAAAGCCAAACCATCTCCCAGCCTTATATTGTTGCGCTGATGACGCAGGCCATGGCGCTGAAGGGTAGAGAAAGAGTTCTGGAAATAGGGACCGGGTCCGGCTATCAGGCGGCGATTCTGGCGCAGTTGGCGGATCGTGTTTTCTCCATTGAGCGGATTGCGGTATTGGCATCCCGGGCGCGGAGAATTCTTGATCAACTTAACTGCTACAATGTAGCAATCAGAGTGGGCGACGGGTCCTACGGCTGGAAAGAAGAGGCTCCCTTTGACGCCATCATTACAACGGCTGCCGCGCGGGATGTTCCAAAATATCTGACGGAGCAACTTGTTGTCGGAGGCAGTCTAATAGTTCCGGTAGGCGGGCGCGACGTGCAGACCCTGTATAAATTGACGCGGCTTTCGGAGAACAGCGACGATATAAAAAAAGAAGATCTGGGCGGATGCCGTTTTGTGAGTTTGATTGGCGAAAGCGGATGGAAGGAATGAAACCTGGCCTGCTGAATAAAAACCGTTTACCGCTCGATGCCGCTTCATTTTCTGTCCGATCCCGGGTTGTTGTCAGATTTCGCTTCGCCGGTTATTTATCTTTCTTCCGGACATTTCTGAAGGGAACTGAAATAATTCGTGCTGGTAAAACACCTGCTTTTTATTTCATTCTGCTGATAGCGGTTTTTTTTATTTCCTGCTCGGTACCGTCCCCTTATGTTTACAAGGAACCGGCAAAGGGCATTTATCATCGTGTCAAAAAGGGGGAAACTTTCTGGGGTATTGCCCGTGCATATAACGTGAAGATGCAGGATCTGGCGGAAGTCAACAATATCGAAACACCAGATGCCATCGAGGAGGGTTCGGTAGTTTTTATTCCGGACGCCAATCAGGTTATTAATGATGTCATTGTTTCCGTTAAAACAGCGGATAAGGAAGCAAAAACAGGGCCCGGTGCTGATAATAAAACAGCTCTAAGACCGCTGGCCAGCGGTGACGGTAAAAAAGCTGCTCCTTCCCCGGAGACGGCGGCGGAATCCGATAGAAAATCATTGCCGGCGACCGTAGCCATGGAAAGGACAAAAACCGCCAAATTGTCGCCACGCGAAGATGCTGCGGCAGCCGAATCAAGTGCCGTTCGGAAACCGGCAAACGAGAAAGCCGAACGCAAGCCGAAATCAAAAGCGGCAGCCGAAGAAAAAGAGGAAATTCAATTCGAGAAAAAACGCTTTATCTGGCCGGTGCGGGGCAGTGTGAAAACACGCTTCGGTATTCAGCCCAACAAGACTTATCATAACTGGATTAAAATAGTTTCCGTAGCCGGTGATCAGGTCAAAGCTGCGGCCGCCGGTGTTGTCATATTTTCTTCGCAACTGAAGGATTATGGCGAAACGATAATTATCCGGCACGAAGAAAGTTTTGCCACTGTTTATACGCATTTGAAGAAAAGATATGTCAAAACAGATCAAAATTTAAAAAAAGGGGATGTGATTGCGCTCATCGGCGAAAAAGATGAAGCGGGTGATGCTTATATGAATTTTGAAGTACGTTTTCACGGTAAGGCGCGGAATCCTCTTTTCTTTTTGCCTTAATAATCTCATCGCTTGCCAGAAAAGATTCCATTAATATATTAACACCTAAATATTTATCCCCGAGGATAAAATGTACAATTATTTTGAACAGGGACCGATCCGGCCGCCCAGCGAGGCCCAGAGTCTTCTAATCCGGGTTACAAGGAACTGCCCATGGAATAAATGCGCTTTCTGTCATACTTATACCGGCAGCAAGTTTGAACTGCGCAGCGTGGATGATGTCAAAAAAGACATTCGGGCGATGAAAGCCATTGCCGACCAGATTGTTCAATCTTCCAGAGACATGGGAGAACAAGGTGAAGTAAACAGGAATGCATTAAAGCATCTATATAATAACGGCGTTCTTTACGATGAATGCTTTTACAATATAAGTGCTTGGCTATACTTTGGCGGGGAAAGCGCCTTTCTGCAGGATGCCAACTCCTTGATTGTCAAGACAGCTGATCTTGTTGAAATATTAACATTCCTGCGAGAACAGTTCCCCCAGATAAAGAGAATAACCTCTTACTGCCGGTCGCATACGGCAGCGAGAAAAACGGTTGCAGAGTTCAAGCAATTGAAACAGGCGGGCCTTTCGCGAATTCACATCGGGATGGAAAGCGGCAGTAACGAAGTTTTGGCTTTGATTCACAAGGGCGTGGCGGCGAATGATCATATAAAAGCCGGGCTAAATATCAGAGAGTCCGGAATCGAGCTCAGTGAATATTTTATGCCCGGTTTGGGAGGTGTGCAGTGGACCCGGGAGCATGCCTTGGAGACAGCATGCGTTCTTAATGCAATTAACCCTGATTTTATCCGTTTGCGCACGTTTCATGCTGTACCGGGAACCGGTATGGACAATTTGATAAAAAAAGGCGAATTTCAGCCGTTAAGTGATGAAGATATTATCGGAGAAATTAAGTTATTTATTAAGAATCTCGAAGTTCAGGGGACGGTGCTGATGAGTGATCATATTTTGAATTTGCTGGAAGAGGTGGAAGGGAGGTTGCCGGAAGACAAACTCAGGCTTTTATCCGTTATTGAAAGGTATTTTGCACTTCCGCAACAGGAAAGACTTATTTATCGTTTGGGCAGACGTAGCGGAGCACTGAGAAGGCTGGACGATCTCGCCGATAGAGAGTCTTATTTAAGATTGCAGGGTATGGCTGATTCCATTGCCGCCGAGGGATCCGATCTGGATACACATATCAATACAATGATGAATTATTACATATAGTTATCTGGATGCGGCCTGTGGCGGCAAGTAACGGATGGAGGACTTACGGGAGTAAAATATTTGTAAATAAATCGGTAGCCTGAAGAGGAATACACCGGTCGGGCGATAAAATCAGGCCGGTAAAAAAGCAAGATCAGATTATTAATGTAGTTTTAAATACTATTAATTATTGACAAAAAATAAAGTTTATGGTAACCTGCTTTGTTATCATGGAAAGGCAGGTAAAAATAAAAATGTTTAAAGTAGGGGATTTGGCGGTATATCCGGCGCAAGGCGTTGGAGTCATTGAAGCTATTGAAAACAGAGAAGTAATGGGTAAGCAGCAGCCCTTCTATATTATGAAAATCATGGGTAACGGCATGAAGATCATGATCCCGACAACTAGTGCTAAAGCCGTAGGCCTGCGTGAAGTTATTTTAGAGAAAGAAATACCTAGGGTATATGAAATCCTCCGCAACAAGGATGTTACAATAGATAAACAAACTTGGAATAAGCGTTACAGAGAGTACCTGGAAAAAATTAAAACCGGTTCCGTGTTTGAAATTGCCAGCGTTTTGCGTGACCTTTTCATATTGAAAAGCGATAAAAACCTTTCTTTCGGTGAGCGCAAGATGATGGATACCGCTAAGAATTTGCTGGTCAAGGAAATATCGGTGGCGACTAATAAACGGGAAGATAAAGTAGAACAGGATTTACAGACAATTTTCACCGTACAATAATTTTTCCCGGATATTCCCGGGACACTGCTCTTTGAAAATGAAATAAAAGTAAATCGTCTTTCCCTGGTGGCTTAAAATAAAGTAACGACAAATTGGCTCGCTTTATCAGAAAGAAATCCTCTTGTACGGAACCGGAATAAACAACAATTTAAAATTATATAAAAGTAAAGGAGGTGAGACGGTTGATCATTAAAGTTCTCTTGATTTTAGCTTGTTCGATAAGCGGCTCGGCGATAGCATACTATACGGCATCTGCAGATTCATCATATTTGATTTTTGAATCAATTATCGGCTTCATTATAGGATTATTGGTTGCCTTATTAGTAATTAAGATCGAGAAAGATATCCGCAAGCTTTCTCTTAAGATTATTGCCGGCGGCATCATCGGCATGATCATCGGTTTGTTGATTGCTCTGATTCTCGGCTTTGGCCTGAATATGGTTGTCAAAATCAGAGAGAATCAGCAGATCATTTTATGGATTTATTTACTTATTACCGGAATATTGGGTTACGTCGGACTTGTTCTGGGGTCGAAAAAAGTTGAAGAGTTTAATTTCCGTGGTCCGGCGACGAAAGTGAAAACAGGTTCCGATGGCTCCAGAATTCTGGATACAAGCGTCATTATTGATGGCAGGATCGCCGATATTTGCGAAAGTGGATTTATGGAAGGTGATCTGATTGTGCCCCGCTTTGTATTGAATGAACTGCAATTTATTGCCGATTCTTCCGATTCCATGAAAAGGTCACGCGGGCGGCGCGGTTTGGACATCTTGAATCGCATGCAGAAAAGTTCGACCATCAATATCGATATCGTTGAACAGGATTTCCCCAAAATAAAAGGTGTCGATGGTAAATTAGTGGCATTGGCAAAGAAACTTAACGCCAAGCTTCTGACCAACGATTATAATCTGAACAAGGTAGCGGAGCTGCAGGGCGTTCGTGTTTTAAATGTCAATGAACTGGCCAATGCCATGAAACCGGTTGTCCTGCCCGGCGAGCAGATGACGGTTAAAATAATCCGGGAAGGTAAAGAACACGGTCAAGGCGTGGGTTATCTGGACGATGGTACAATGATTATTGTGGACAACGCCCAAAAATTGCTCAATATGAATGTGGATGTGGTTGTTACCAGTGTATTGCAGACGACGGCCGGACGCATGATTTTCTCGGAATTAAAAGAGGCGTCGGAAAAGAAGAATTACCAAAATTCCAAAGGATGATTTGGTAATTTCAAGGCGCATTGCAGATATGCCGCGGGGATGAAGAGCCGGATAATACACCGCCAATGTAAGTAGCCTTTTTTGAGTAATGGATAAAAACATGAGGAAGGACATTTAACTGATAAGCCCGGAAGAGAAATTTCCGGGCTTTTGTTTTTCTGAAGGACAGGCATGAAAACAGTGGCAATAATACCGGCCGGTGGTTCCGGCCGTCGATTGCAAACGGGTGTTGCCAAACAGTATCTTATACTCGAGGGCTTACCGGTGTTGGTTCGTTCGCTGAGAGTTTTTGAGCAGGCGCCGGTCGTTGATGAAGTTATTGTAGTTGTGCCTCAGGCTGATATTGAATTTGTTCGGAAGGAATTAGTAAAGCACTATAATTTAAGGAAAGTTGCTGAAGTCCTGGCCGGTGGAGCGGAAAGGCAGGACTCGGTTAGAAACGGACTTGCCATAATTGATGATACCTGCGGTATTGTTCTGGTTCACGACGGCGTGCGTCCCTTCGTTACGGTGGACATGATTAATGATGTTGTTGCAGCGGCAAGGAATGATCAGGCCGCTGCGATCGGCGTTGCCGTGAAAGATACCGTGAAAGAAACGCGGGAAGACGGTTTTGTGACGAAAACAGTGCCGCGAAGTAGTTTGTGGCTGGCGCAAACGCCCCAGGCTTTTAAATGTAATATTTTGCAAGATGCTTACAGGTCGGCCCAGAAGGATAATTATCATGGCACCGACGATGCTTCTTTGGTTGAACGGATTGGCATCAAAGTAAAAATGATCGCCGGATCTTATGAAAATCTGAAAATTACAACTCCGGAAGATTTGATTATTGCCGAAGCATTGCTGAAAAGCAAATCAGGGGGAGGAATGCGAGTTCGCACAGGTTACGGTTACGATAGTCATCAGTTTGCTGCCGGCCGGAAGCTCATTCTCGGCGGCGTGGAAATTCCATTTGAAAAAGGGCTCGACGGGCATTCCGATGCCGATGCTTTGATTCACGCCGTATGCGATGCTCTTTTAGGTGCGGCGGCTGCCGGTGATATTGGCGGACATTTCCCGGATACAGATTCCAGCTACAAAGATATTTCCAGCCTGCTGTTATTGGGCCGTGTGCGTGAAATAGTTGCCGCTAAAGGCTTCGCAATCAGCAACGTCGATGTAACGATAATTACAGAGCGGCCTAAGATGGCGTCTTATGCCGCGCGGATTGCGAAAAATCTTGCGGATGTGCTGCATTTGTCGACAGATGAAATAAACATTAAAGCCAAAACGAATGAAGGTATGGGATTTATTGGCCGAGGCGAAGGAATTGCCGTTATGGCTGTTGTTGCATTGAAATAGGACCGTTTTATGGATAAATTAAGAGTAAGATTTGCGCCTTCCCCCACCGGTGAATTGCATGTTGGTAATGCGCGTACAGCCCTGTTCAACTGGATGTTTGCCCGTCATCACGGTAGCGATTTTATCCTGCGCATTGAGGATACGGATGAATTGCGCAGCAATCCTTCCTATCAGGCTGCTCTGCTCCAAGATTTGGATTGGCTCGGTTTGGACTGGGACGAAGGACCGCGAAAAGGGGGTGACCACGGTCCGTATAAGCAGAGCGAACGTCTGGATATTTACGCCGCTCATTTGCAGAAGCTGATAGCGGCTGATCTGGTCTATCCCTGCTACTGTACGGAAGCGGAACTGGAGGAAGAACGGCAGCGTCTGATATTAAGCAAGCGCATGCCTCGTTATATGGGCAAATGCCGCAATCTTTCGCCGGACGAACGGAAAGAGATGGAAGCGGCCGGGCGGAAACCTTCTTTCCGGTTCAAGGTGCCTGATGAACTGATCGAATTCACCGATTTAATCCGCGGTGCAATGAAATTTGCGGGGGCGGCCATCGGCGATTTCATTATTGTCCGTTCCAACGGCATGCCGGCTTATAATTTTGCCGTCGTTATTGATGATCATCTTATGGGCATAACACATGTGATACGAGGTGAAGATCACTTGTCCAATACCGCCCTGCAAATCATGCTGTACAAAGCTTTCGGTTTTCAGCTGCCGACATTCGCTCATCATTGTCTGATTCTGGGTCGCGATCGGGCCAAACTGAGCAAAAGACACGGGGCTGTCTCTGTCGGGGAATTTCGCAGACAGGGTATTATGCCGGACGCGCTGATTAATTATCTGGGGCTGTTGGGAAGCTCGTTTACGGAAAGCCGGGAAGTTCTGACGCGCGAAGAAATGATTGACGGGTTTGCGCTGGAACGCGCCTCCAAAAGCGGGGCAATATTTGATGAGGAAAAACTTCGCTGGCTTAATGCCGTTCATATTCGCAACTGTCCTACGGAAGATTTGACAGCTAGAATTCGCCCGTTTCTGGAGAAGGCGGGCTATGATGTGGATGACATTGATCCCCTTTTGCTTCGGCAGACCATCGATCTCGTTAAAAACGATTTAACAACACTGGCAGAAATCGGAAATCATATTGATATTTTCTTTAACGATAGATTCAATTTGGACGACGACGCCAAGAGCATCCTGAACACGGAGCCGGCCGGTCGCGTGGTCAAAGCATTTGCCGAATATCTCCAAAACGCCGGCGGCACGGCGCCGGAAGTTTATGCCGCCGCAATTCAATACACTAAGGAAAAAACGGGAGTAAGGGGAAAGAGCTTGTTTATGCCCCTGCGCGCCGCGCTTACCGGTCGTATTCACGGACCGGAGCTGGATAAAGTATTTGCTTTGATCGGCCGGGAAAAAGCGTTAACTCTTTTGCTGCGGAAATAGATTCTACCGGTGCCGTGTGTCGCTTTGCTGCTGCTCCCCTTTTTTCATGAAGGGCGGGCGTATCAGGAGAGCCAGAAAGCTGCAGGCAAGAAGAAAAGCGGCGGTGGCGGCAAAGGGTAAAAGGTAGCTTCCTGCCTTATCGTAAAAAAATCCCGCCAGCATCGGGCTTACAGCGCTGACCAGCGTAACTACGGGAATTGTCCAGCCGACAATTTGGGCAAAATGTTTTCTTCCGAAGTATGCGCTCAGAACATTTGGTAGCAGAACGATCATGCCGCCCACGCCGATCCCGGAGAGGATTGAATAGAGATAAGTACAGACTGTTTTGTTCGCATTAAGCAACGATATTATTCCCAATCCCAGTGAGGCCATAAAAGCAGCCGCCAGATAACGTCCTTCAAACCGCGTTCCCAAAAAGCCGCTTAAGATTCTGCCCAAGATGCTCATCCCCAGCATCAGCCCAAGAGCAGCCGCTGCTGCCGACGGGGAATATTGCAAGTCCTGCAGATATGCAACCTGGTGGGTTATCAGCATCATGGTAGTGAAAAGGAAGGCGGCAAAAAGAATCCAGATAATCCAAAGCGCCGGTGTGCCCACGGCATCGCGCAGCCGCCAGTCCTCCTTTGTGCAATAAACCAGTTTTGGCGCGGGAGTGCCTGGTAAAGCTCTCTGTTCTGAGTTTGCTTGCCCGTCCGGAACCTGACCTTCCTCTTCGGGGTTGTTTCTGATCAGTAATCCGGCGAAGACGACGCCAAGTACCAGATGAAGTCCGGCCAGAACAACCCATGCTGTGCGCCAGCCGATGCCCGATATCAGAGAACTGATTAGCGGTGGCATAACAAGACCGGCCAAACCGCCGGAGGCAAAAAGAAATCCCAGAGCCATTGAGCGGCGGTGGATGAACCAGTGATTGATGACGGTGGTCAAAGGTAAAAACTCCGAAAATGCAAGCCCCAATCCTCCCAGCAGGCCGAAAAAGAGATACATCTGCCAGATTTCTCCGGACTGCGAAACGCCCAGCAAACCGACAGCGGCCATGACGTTTCCCAGAACAATATTTATCCGGGCGCCGAACCGGGCAACGGTAAATCCCGCCACCGGCCCCAATAAACCACCGACAACGAGATAAAGCGTGTAGGGTCCGGAAAGCGCCGAGCGGCTCCAGCCGAAATGTTCACTCATCGGCGGCAGAAACACGCCGAACGCATAGGTTACATTTCCGCAGATGGCGGCGTAAGCCAGCATGGTGCCGGCGAGTGTTGTCCAGCCGGAGAAATGCTTTGATTTTAATCCAGGCGGCATGATTTTTTGACCCGTTTTCATTTGTTTCTTTTCATTGTGTGCCGGGGTATAATTCACGCCGGACGTATTTTCTGCCCATTACAGTATTATGCTTTACACTTCAGCTTTTTCGTAATTTACATTAACATTTTTTATATGTCCAGGGCTGCTTTCCGCAGGGTTTACGGCCGGAAACCGCGGTGTCACTTTCTTTGTGGCGGGATGATGATTTTGCGGCGGAGGGCAGACAATAAGGCGGCTTTACCGGAATTGTTAAATAATTGTACTCAGTTGGTTTACGATGCCGTTTTTTTCATGGTCCGGTATCTTCTCATCGCAAAACTGTAGAAGATAATATTTACGGCAATAACCATGACACCGAAAAATTGTTGCATTGAGGCCGTCAGATTTTCGGGGTAGATTAGCGGCCGCAGGTAGCGTTCAATGAAATCGCCGCTGTAGCTTTCGTTTCCGGCCAGACGGCGGAAGTGATTTTCCAGCGGAGTCAAGGGACAAATCCAGCCGCATAGCTCCACCAAAGCTCCCCAGACGGCGGCGGGAAGATGGATAAAAGCTGTTTTCGGCCAGCGGACGACGAGCAATCCGCCCAGAATGACGAATACGATAAACAGAAAATGCAGCAGAATGATTACATCGGCCAGCAGATTGTACAAAATCCTTCTCCTGGAAGCTTATGATCATTTTCCCATCGGTGTATAAGGATACAGCTTAAATCGGGGGAAAACATACCGGTTATTTCTCTAACCGGTCTCAAGGATCAGTTCTCATCAATATGGCCTTGACGCAAGCCGCATATTACGCCCGGATGTTTTTCCTGCCGCCGGTCATACTGTTATCGACATCTCGGGTTTTTAACGGCGGCTTTGTTCCATAATCCGGCTGGCGGAGTATTAGTGCCGGTAAAAAATAATCCTCCGGTCACGAAGATCGGGGAAGCTTGTCCCTTAACATCCTTTTTATCCTAAAGGGGGATGTTATTATGCTTTTTTGCTAAACGCACTTCTTTTTTATTTTTGAAAGCATTGAGCAACGCGATAATTTTTTTTCTGGTTTCACGCGGGGTTATTATTTCCTCAATAATACCCATTGTTGCTGCAAAATAGGGGTTGTTGAATTTACCCTCATAAGCGGCAATAAGCTCCGCCCTTTTAACATCGGGATCGGCCGCGTTTCTTATTTCATTGCGGTAAATTATATTACAGGCGCCTTCTGCGCCCATAACCGCGATTTCCGCTGTCGGCCAGGCCATTACATAATCGGAACCCAGGTATTTGCTGCACATACCGATATATGCTCCGCCGTAGTCCTTGCGGGTGACAACGGTTATTTTCGGTACAGTTGCCTCCGCGTACGCATGCAGCAGCTTGGCCCCGTGGCGGATGATCCCGTTCCATTCCTGATTGGTTCCCGGCATGTAACCGGGAACATCCGCAAAAGTCAAAAGAGGTATGTTGAAAGCATCGCAGAAACGGATAAAACGTGATGCCTTGTCCGAGGCATTGACATCAAGCACACCGGCATTGTAACGCGGATTATTGGCGATTACGCCCACCGTGCCGCCCATGATGCGGATAAAGGCGACGATAATGTTCTGGGCCCATAATTCATGCAGTTCGAATAGCTCGCCATTGTCGGCAATCGCCTTGATAATTTTTTTCATGTCGTAAGCGCGGGAGCTTTTGTCGGGAATAATTTCGTCGAGGTCCGTGCATATCCGGTCGGCGTCATCAGCGCAGTGGTACGAAGGCAGCGCGGAATGGCAGCTGTCCGGCAGATATGAGAGCAGTAATTTTATTTTATTAAGGCAGTCCGTATCATTTTCGGCAACAAGATGGCAAACTCCGCTTTTTGTGGCGTGGGCCACTGCGCCGCCTAAATCATCGTGCGTAACCTCTTCGCCGATCACCGCTTTGATTACTTCAGGGCCGGTGATATACATGTAACTGTTGTTCTTCACCATGAAGACCCAATCGGTCAAGGCCGGGGAGTAAACGGCGCCGCCCGCCGTCGGTCCCATGATGGCCGTTATCTGCGGAATGTAGCCGGAGCCGATGGTATTGCGGTAGAAGATCCCACCGTAGCCGTCCAGCGCCGGAACGCCTTCCTGAATGCGTGCACCGCCGGAGTCGTTCAGCGAAATAAAGGGCTTTTGAGCGGCGATAGCCATATCCATCACTTTCCATATTTTTTTGGCGTGCATTTCTCCCAGGCTGCCGCCGGAGCTGGTAAAATCCTGTGCTGCGGCAAAAACGGTACGGCCATTGACTGCGCCGAATCCGGTTATAACGCCGTCGGAAGGTATTTCTTTTTTATCCAGGCCAAAGAGATGAGAGCGGTGCTGAACGAAAATCTGCACCTCCTGAAAGGTTCCTTCATCGAATAAGATATCCAGCCGTTCCCGCGCCGTAAGCTTGCCGGCATCATGCTGTTTTTGGACTTGTTGTTCGCCGCCCATCAGCTTTAAAGATTCTTTCTTGGCTTCAAAACCGCTTATTTTTCCTTTAGTTGTATTCTGACGGATATTTTCATTCATGAATATACTCTCATCCTTTAATCTGTTAATGGTTTTAACTTGACCAATGATTGCAGGTAAGCTATTATGCCGCGCAAATCGAGTACTCCTATTCCCTAAGTATTTGATTTTAACGGTGAAAATAAGAAATTTTGCAACGACATTAACGTTTTTATCAAAAATTGGCAAGGAGAAATTGATGAAATTTATCAATCAGATTGATCTCAGAGATAAAAGGGTAATGTTTCGCTTTGATTTCAACGTGCCCTTGGACAGCAGCCAGAATATTACCGATGACAACAGGATTCGTGCCGTATTGCCTTCTTTGAATTATGCGCTTGATGAAAATGCAAGAGTCATAATCATATCGCATTTGGGCCGGCCTAAGGGTAAGGCTGTTCCGGAGATGAGTCTGGCGCCTGTAGCCAAGAGGTTATCCCGTCTTTTAAACAAGCAGGTGATCATGGCCAAAGACTGCATCGGGCCGGAAGTGGAGGCGCTGGTTAATGAACTGAAGCCCGGTTGTGTGCTGATGCTGGAAAATCTGCGTTTTCACAAGGAAGAGGAAAAGAATGATGATGAATTCGCCGCAAAGCTTGCCGCGTTTGCTGATGTATATATCGATGATGCTTTCGGCAACGCTCACCGGGCACACTCATCCAATGTCGGCATTACCAAGTATGTGAAAGAATGCGGCGCCGGTTTTCTGATGAAAAAAGAGATTAACTACTTTCAAAAGCAATTGGAAAAACCCACACGTCCTTTTGTGGCGATTATCGGCGGCTCCAAAGTGTCGGACAAATTAACAACCCTGCTTAATCTCATTAAGAAAGTCGATAAATTGATCATTGGCGGCGGAATGGCCTTTACTTTTCTGAAAGCGCAGGGCGTAGAAACCGGGAAATCTCTGGTAGAAGATAATTTAATCCCGCAGGCGAAAGAAATTCTTGTCCAGGCGCAGAAACTTGGTGTGAAGTTGTATCTGCCCATTGATTGTGTTGTCGCACCGAGCAAGACTGCGGATGCGGTGACAAAAATAGTTCCTATCCAGGAAATATTTCCCGATTGGATGGGGCTCGATATCGGTCCGGCAACAATTACACTTTTTCGGGAAGTGATTGCCAATGCCAAGACAATACTTTGGAACGGCCCGATGGGGGTGTTTGAAATAGATGCTTTCAGCCGTGGTACTTCCGCCCTTGTTCATGCCGTAGCCAGCTCGCATGCCCTGACCATCGTCGGCGGTGGCGACACTGATGTGGCCGTGCAGCAGGCGGGAGAAAGCGACAACATAACGTATATATCAACAGGCGGTGGTGCTTCCCTGGAACTTCTGGAAGGAAAAACTCTGCCCGCTATCGAGGCGCTGGAAAAATGTTCCTGTTGATTACATGCGTTCCGGTATGATCAGGATTGACCGTAAGGGGGGGAGCTTAAACTTCCCCTTTTATTTTTGAAGCAAAGAAAACAATCCGGTAATCGGCAGAACAGGCTCTGCGCAATTTTAGAATGATTCTCGAATACGACGGTACGGATTACTGCGGCTGGCAGCGGCAGAAAAATGGTGTATCTGTACAACAGGTTTTAGAGGAGATAATCGGACTTATTGCCAATGAAAAAGTGACGGTGATCGGTTCGGGCAGAACCGATGCCGGAGTTCATGCTCTAAATCAGGTGGCGAGCTTTAAAAGCAACACCCGCCTGCCTGCGGAAATTCTGTTCCGGGGGCTTAACGGCCTGTTGCCCGGCGCTATCGTCGTTAAAGAACTGGAAGAGGTGGCAGCGGAATTCCATGCCCAGCATGATGTAAAGAGCAAGGTCTATGTTTACCGTATCTGCAACAAACGCCTGCGTCCTGCCCTGGAGCGCAATTATTTCTGGTTTATACATCATCCGCTGGCTTTGTCTCTGATGGAGCAGGCTGCCCGTTATTTGATCGGCCGGCATGATTTTTCCTGCTTTTGCGCAACGGGCAGCAATGTTAAGGATCGCACGCGGACCGTCACAGACATTAGTTTCAATAAAGGCGAAGACGGTTTGCTGGAAATAACGGTGGAGGCGCAGGGCTTTTTAAAATATATGGTGCGCAACATTGTCGGTACACTCGTTGAAATCGGCCAGGGCAAGCGTCTGCCGGAAGAAATGAAAAAAATCATCGACTCCCGTGACCGCGACATTGCCGGCATTACCGCTC
>CAYYBK010000018.1:4112-17935 GCA_964470015.1 uncultured Syntrophales bacterium | reverse complement strand
GTCCAGATCCGTTGCGGTTCCGCTGTAGTTGCCATTGATGGTGCCGACGGATACCCGCCTGCCCAGTATTTCCGTTAGGTCCTTCCAGCGCGCAAGAACCGGGGCAAAACCATTTCTGCGGATGAGGTCGTAGTTGCTTTCCAGCAATTCCAGAAAGCGGCGCAGGAGTTTAATCCGGGGGAAGGGCCTGCCTGTTTCCCGAAAAACACTCGTAGCCCGGTCGCGGATTTCAGCGGGAAAACATTCGCCGGGGGTGTTGACGTTGAGGCCGAGGCCGATGATCATGTAATCGACGGCATCCATTTCCACGGCCATTTCCAGCAGTATCCCGCCGATTTTTCTGCTGCCGATGATGATGTCGTTGGGCCATTTGATCTTTGCGGGCAGACCGGTAACTTCGATAATGGCCTCGGCCGCGGCAACGGCGGCGAGAATGGACATGCGCGAAGCCTCACTCGGTGGCAGGGGAGGTCTGATAATCAGGGATGCACAAATATTTTCTCCGGCGGAAGAAAACCAGGGACGATCCAGACGTCCCCTGCCTTGCGCCTGTTCTTCGGCGACAACCAGCACGCCTTCGGCAGCACCGGCGGCGGCCAATGCCTTGGCCCGTATGTTTGTCGAATCCGTTACCTTATGACAATAAATTTCGTGCTGTCCGAGCACGGTGGTATGCAATAAATGGCGGATTTCCCCGGCCAGCATCCGGTCGGGCGCCTCCATAAGCCGGTAACCCTTGCGGGGCGATGATTCAATGTCGTAGCCGTCGGCCTTCAAAGCCGCCATCTTCTTCCATACGGCGCAGCGGGTTAGGGACAAACGGCGGGCGATAGCCTGTCCGGAAATCCAGTGGCGCTGATTTTGTTTCAGGATCTCCAGCAAAATATTTTCCGGAAGTGTCCCGGCATAAGGATGGTTTTTCATGACGATTATTATTTCTTCTTTTTCATTGTTTTGCGCCGGGCTGCCTGCATCATTTTCTGGGTGCAATGGCAAAGCGGCGTCGCCTCTCTTGTTGCCTGAAGTCCGAGATCGGCGATCATTTCGTGATCCAGCTTGCTGTTGCGGCCGGCCGTCGTCAGGTAATCACCGGTCAGCAAGGAATTGGCGCCGGCGACAATGGCCAGCGGCAGCAACTGCCGCAGGTTTTGCTCCTTGCCGCCGCAGAGTTTGATATCCCGGGCGGGAAGCATGAAACGAAAAACACAAATAGTCATGAGTATTTCCAGCGGGCGCAGCGGCACCGCCCGGGCGAGCGGGGTGCCCTTGATCGGCGTGAGGATGTTTACCGGTACGGAGTCAACGTCCAGTTCCCGCAGTGTGTCCGCCAGCTCGATCCTGTGGGTGATGCCTTCTCCCAGGCCGATTATACCCCCGGAGCAGACGGTTAGTCCGGCCTTCTTTGCTGCCCGTACCGTTTCCATGCTTTCTGCAAAGGAATGAGTGGTGCAGACGGAGGGGAAATAGCTCCGGGAAGTTTCCATGTTGTGGTGGTAGCGATAGAGCCCGGCGGCTTTAAGTTCGGCGGCCTTTGCATAGTCGATAATGCCCAGAGAAGCGCAGGGCTTGAGACCCATATCGCTGATCTTCCCGATTACCTGGAGAATTTGCGCCCATTCTTTTTGCGTCCTTATCGTTTTACCGCTGGTGACCAGCCCGAACATTTCTGCGCCGTCCCGGAGCGCCTGTTCGGCCTGGGCGATGATCGGGCCCGCTTTCATGAAAGGATAGGCGGTGATTCCCGTTTCATAATGAGCGGACTGAGCGCAAAAGGTGCAGTTTTCCGAGCATTTGCCGGATTTTGCGTTGATGATGCCGCAAAGAATTATTTCCCGTTCCTTGTAATGTTCCCGTATCTCGGAGGCAGCCGCCATAACCCGGAAAGGCCGGTCTGCTCCTTCGATGAAAAGGGCAAGAGCCTCATCAACATTGATTCCGTTGTTCGCGATAGCTTCGTTTTTTAACTTATCAATAATATCCAAATGATATCCTCCCTCTTGGAATTAATAGGGCCTTATCTATCCTAAGCACGCACAGAATGTCAACTGCAATGTTTGATATGGTTTACAATTTGGTTTTGCCGGACTCATTATGGGGATCATCATCCCCGCTGTTGAATTTATCGGTTGCATTGTTTTTCTAAAGTTGTATTATTTTCGGCACTTAAAAAATCGGTGCGCTTCAAAAAACGAATAAGATCATCTTCATGAGCCTGATTGCATTTTTTACAAGGTGAATCATGGCGCAGCATAAAGAACCGAAAGCGAACAGCAAAACAGCGGGTATCAAAGACTGGCCGGAAGACGACCGTCCGCGCGAAAAACTGCTGACCAGGGGGGCCGGAGCACTGAGCAAATCGGAGCTTCTGGCGATAATTCTGCGCACCGGTACGGCCGGTGTGAGCGCTATTGATCTGGCGCGCCGGCTGCTGGATAGATTCGGTACTTTCCGCAATATGAGTCATTCTGATATCCGGGATTGGGAAGAATTTAAGGGTTTGGGACCGGCCAAAATCGCCCAAATCAAAGCTGCTCTCGAGATCGGGAGGCGCTTTCGGGAAGATGAGGTGCGCATTGCCGGACATAAAATTGGTTCGGCACAGGATGTCGTTAACATAATTATGCCGCAGATGCGCGATCTGAAAACGGAAATTTTTCGGGTCATTTATCTCAGCAGCAGCAACCGTATCATTGATATTAATGACGCCGCATCCGGCACGGTCAATCAGGCCATGCCTATTGTGCGGGAAATTATTCATACGGCTCTGCAAAAATACGCAGCGGCGGTTATCTGCGTGCACAATCATCCGAGCGCCAACATTGCACCTAGCGCCGAAGACAGGAAGTTTACGCAGGAGCTGCATACCGCCGGTAAACTGCTGGGTATTAAGGTGCTGGATCATATCATCATCGGTGATGGTTGCCACTTCAGTTTTGCGGACGAAGGCGAACTTTGCTAGTATGCCGGCCGCCGCTCCGCCGTATCATCTTTAATGGAGAGATGATATAATCTGCGGCAAGGAGCGATGAATATGAATTCAATACCAACGGATGCCGCGACGGTTATCCTCTTGCGGGCCTGCCGGCAACCGGATGTAAAGGATATCGAAGTACTAATGGTGCAAAGGCGCCGCAAGAGCAGCTTCGTCGGAGGATACTATGTTTTCCCCGGCGGAGTTATCGACCCGGAAGATTACGAACCGGGTGTGGAGCGTTTTATCCGGGGAATCGCGCGTGAACGGGCTGCCCGGATTTTTAATGACATGTCTCGTCCTGAAAAAGCCATCGGTGCTTGGCTTGCGGCAATCCGCGAGACTTTTGAGGAAGTGGGGATTTTGCTGGCGAGGAAAAAAGACGGCTCCGCGATTGATATCCGGAGCGCGGAAGAATGCCGGCGCTTCGGGGCATACAGGAAGGCGCTGATCAAAGGAGAAATGAAATTTTTACAGGTGCTGGAAGCGGAAGATATTACCCTTGATGCGGACAGTCTGTATTATTTTTCTCACTGGATCACTCCCGTCGTTTTGCCGCTGCGTTATGATGTGCGTTTTTTTGCGGCGGAGGCGCCGGCGAGGCAGTCCGCCGTTTGCGACGGCGTGGAACTGACCAGGCAGATCTGGCGCAGACCGTCTCTGGCTTTAAAAGATTACGATGCCGGGGAAATAGGATTGATTCTGCCGCAGATTATGACGCTTGCTGCCTTATCCCGGTTTAAAACATTTGCGGAAGTCGTTGCTTCCCTGCAAGATCGTCCTGTACCGGCCAATCTCACAGAAATCAAGCTGATTGACGGTAAGGAAGTAGAAGTAATGCCCGACGGAACCGGACGGGAAATCCGCCCCCCCGTATATTAGTAAAACTAGCCGAGATCGAGCAAAGCGAAGAACGAGGCGTAGTTGCACTTATCCCGCAAAGCGGAGGGTATCTGATAAGATACCCGTGGCTAGTAAAACTAGCCGAGATCGAGCAAAGCGAAGAACGAGGCGTAGTTGCACTTATCCCGCAAAGCGGAGGGTATCTGATAAGATACCCGTGGCTAGTAAAACTAGCCGAGATCGAGCAAAGCGAAGGATTCGCGCAGAATATCTTTGTTGATTAAACCGGGCACGGTGCTTATAATACCTGGACATTGAGAGGTAGAAGCGATGAAAGGAATTATCGAAAAGATTGCCGTTATCGGCGCCGGCGCCCTAGGAGCAGTTTACGCCAGTCTGCTGTATGATATGAATCCCCGCTGCGTGAGCTTCGTGGCCGGCGGAGAAAGACGGGAAAGACTCCGCCGTGCTGGTTTGATAATCAACGGCAAGCCTTACAATATTCCGGTCAGCGGGCCGGACGAGTGGACCGCACCGGCTGATTTGATCATCGTCGCCGTCAAAAATCAGCATCTTGATGACGCCATCAGAGAAATGCATAATTGCGTTGGTGCGGAAACTGTGATTATTTCCGTAATGAACGGGATTGAAAGCGAGGCGCGAATCGGGGCCGTCTATGGCATGGATAGGGTTTTATACTGCGTGTCCCTGGGGATTGATGCCTTGCGGGAAGACAATCGCGTTATTTATACCACCCAGGGGAAACTGCTTTTCGGCGAGGCTGTCAATCATTCTCCGACCGCGCGGGTTAAGCTTGTCCAGGCGCTGTTGCACAGGGCGGGTATTGTTTATGAAACACCGCCGGATATGCTGCGCGTTCTCTGGTGGAAATTTTTGATCAATGTGGGGATCAACCAGGCTTCCGCAGTTCTCGGGGCGACATATGCCGCATTTCAAACTTCTCCGGAGGCGCGGAATCTGATGGAATCAGCGATGCGCGAAGTAATTGTACTGGCGCATCATGCCGGGATCAACCTATCGGAGGAAGATATCAGGGGCTTTGATCCCTATCTGGCGAAACTGAATCCGCACGGTAAAACTTCCATGCTGCAGGATGTGGAGGCCGGCAGAAAAACAGAAGTGGAGATATTTGCCGGCAGGGTGATCGCCTTGGGACACGAATATAATGCTCCCGTTCCGGTAAATCAGCTGCTGTTTGATAAAATCAAGGCGCTGGAAGGAAACTATTGAAATATTATCCCGTGTTTTTAGACATTAGAGGCAAAAAATGCGTCGTGGTCGGTGGTGGTGAAGTAGCCGCAAGGAAGGTCAGCAGACTTCTTGGCTGCGAAGCGCACGTTTTGGTTGTAAGCCCGCAGCTGACGCCGGAGCTTATAACACTGAAGGCCGAAGGTGCCATTGAGCATGTTGCCGCCGACTACGATTCCCGCTACATCAAAGAAGCTGTTTTGGTTATCGGAGCAACCAATAATGAAAAAATAAATGCTGCTGTTTCTTCCGACGCCCGTAGCAGGGGAATCCCGGTTAACATCGTTGATGATCCGCAGAAGTGTAATTTTATTTTACCTGCGGTCGTGGAAAGAGGCGATTTGACTATCGCCGTAGGCACCGGAGGCAAAAGTCCGGCACTGGCGCGCCGCCTGCGCGAAGAACTGGAAGCGAAATACGGCATGGAATACGCAATTTTGCTCAAGATTTTGGGAAGTCTGCGTCCGCAAATGAAAGATTCGGCCTCCGGTAAAAAATGGTGCGAATCCCTTCTGGCCTGCGGGATCTTGGATCTGATCGCCGCGGAGGATTGGGAAAAAGTCAAAGAAACGGTGCAAGCAATCACCGGTGAGGAGGTGCCCCTCGATTAGCATGGAAACAATTTTATTTAAATTGGCCCTTGTTCTCTGCGCCATCGGCACCGCCGGATACCTGCTGGCGCTTTTGTTTAAGAAAGTAGCACCGGCCGAAGTATCCACCTGGATTCTGGTCATCGCCGTTGTGGCTCTGACGATTAATTTGTTTTTATCACTGCACAATTCCGCAGGCGATGTCAATATAGGATCCCGGGAGTTTTTTTCATTCTGCGCCTGGATTACCGTCATTATTTATCTCGTTTTCCAGATGAAAACAAAAACCAGAGTTCTGGGGGCCTTCATCGCACCGGTTATTTTATTGCTGCTCGTTGTTGCCGCCGGACAGGAAGAAGGCAAGTCTCTCGTTCCCGAAGGAATGCGCAACTGGCTGACTTTTATGCATCTGGTTTTGGTTATTGCCGGAGAAGCTTTATTCGTTCTGGCCTCTTTTGCCGGTGCGATGTTTATTATACAGAACGGTCTCTTAAAAAATAAAAAGTTGAGCCGGATGAGCCGTCTTTTGCCGGCTCTTCATGATCTTGACCGGATTAATCATCTCGGACTGCTCTGGGGATTCCCCGTTTTGACTTTGGGGATTTTTGCCGGTGTTGTTTTTGCCGGATTCACCTGGGATGCCGGCTGGACTAAGGATCCGAAAATCATCTGGACTTTCGCTGTCTGGGTACTCTACGGATTTTTGTTGCATCAGCGGGCGGCCATTGGCTGGAAGGGAATACGGATGGCTGTCTTGTCCTGTATCGTTTTTATTTTGTTTTTGCTTTCTTATGCCGGCGTAAAAATTTGTTTTTTTACCTTGCACGATTTTATTTAGAGCATGATCATACTACTGGGCTTAAATCATAAAACAGCGCCGCTTGCCGTGCGGGAAAAACTGTTCTTCGGCTGCCAGGAAGTAAAAAGTCTTCTTCCCGAGATTGCTGCCGTTGCCGGTGTACGGGAGGCAATGTTCCTTGCTACCTGCAACCGCATTGAGGTCTTGGCCTGCATTGACGGAAGGGAGGAACCCATCCGTGAGCTGCGTTCTTTTCTGGCCATGTGCGGCGGTCTTACGCCGGAGGAAGCGGATCAGTGTCTTTATGCATATTGTGATGAGAATGCGGTGCGGCATCTTTTCCGCGTGGCATCCAGTCTCGATTCTCTGGTTGTAGGCGAAGCGCAGATTTTGGGGCAGGTGAAGGAAGCTTACCGGCAGGCACTGGAAAAAAACACTGCCGGAGCCTTCATGAACCGCCTGTTGCACCGGGCTTTCCGGACGGCCAAGCGCGTGCGCTCAGAAACGTCGCTTGCTGTGAATCCGGTATCAGTCAGTTTTGCCGCCGTAACGCTGGCTAAAAAAATATTCGGTGCGCTTGCCGGTAAAAACGTTTTGTTGATCGGTGCCGGGGAAATGGCGGAATTGACCGGGATGCATCTCATCGGTAACGGTGTTGCCGGCATAACTATTGCGAACAGATCACCCGTACATGCGGCGATGCTGGCGGAAAAATTTCACGGCCAGGCGGTGGGTCTGGATGCGCTGGAAACAGCCCTTATTAATGCCGATATTGTAATCAGCTCCACTGGTGCGCCTTCTTATGTCATAAGCGCGGACCTCATCCGTAATGTCCATCATAAAAGAAAAAATCGTTTATTGTTCCTGATGGATATTGCTGTTCCGCGCGATATTGATCCGCTGGCGGGGACGGTGGAAAATGTTTATCTTTACAATATCGACAATCTGCAAAACATCGTTGACGAAAACTTGAATGTGCGCAAAAAGGAAATATACAAGGCCGATTCCATCATCAATGAAGAAGTAAAAAACTATCTTACCTGGCTTAAAGAGCTGGAAGCTGTTCCCACAATAGTTTTACTGCGGGCCAAGGCGGAAGCGATCGCGCAGGCGGAAATAGCCAAAGCCGCGCCCTGGCTGGAAACGCTGCAAGATGACGAGCGACGGAAAATACAGGCTCTGGTCAATACGATCGTCAACAAATTACTGCATAATCCGGTAGTGGCACTGAAAGAAGAAAGCGCCGATTTCGGCTCCGCCGATATCATCGCCCTGACGCGCCGCCTTTTTCAGCTGGACAAGTGAAGTTTACGGATATTAAGATATTGGCTGTTCTGCGGGATATCGTTCCCGTTGCGGTTTCCATGCTTTCCGTACTTTTTGCCAACTCGTTTTGCCTCCTGGGATGATGTTCATTGACGTCGGGATAGCGCCGCTACCGGGCAGTGGCGGATTCCCTGCCGCTGACTGCTTTACGCACCCGACAAGGCCTGATGTTTTGTTTCTTTGTCATTCAATGTATTGTAATGGTGCCAGTAGCCTGTTGCCGGTCAACAGGATAATATATTACCACAATTTTTTAATATATTCCGGCTGATAAAAAAATAAAGATGCGGCCGCGAATCACGTCCCTGCGGAGATATTTTCTGTTTACAATAAAGCGCAAATATGTATTATTTTAAACCGTAAGCGTTTCGGCAACTGCAGGAAACAGTCGTTTATCCGGGAAAGCCAGACAAAACGGCCGGTGGCATTATTGGCGCAATACAAGAATGGAAAGCCCGCCGCCAACCAGAAGGTAAGCGTGCTGAGATATTCGATAGCGGGGCACTATGAACATTAAAATCGGTACACGCGGCAGCAAACTCGCGCTGATTCAGGCAAATCTGGTCGCCAAGGAAATTGAGAAACGAATCCGGGAAGTTAATGTCGAAGTCTGCATAATCAAAACCAGCGGTGACATCATGAAAGAGGATTCGCTTTTAAAGATCGGCGGCAAAGGTGTATTCGTAAAAGAAATTGAAGATGCCTTGCAATCCGGAGCAATTGATCTGGCTGTGCACAGCATGAAGGATGTGCCGACGGAAATGCCGACCGGACTTATTTTCACCGCGATCATGCCGCGGGAGGATGTAAGAGATGTCCTTATTTCCAAAAATGGCATAAAAATCGAGCAGCTGCCGCAGGGAGCGAAAATAGGAACGGGATCGCTGCGGCGCGCCGCTCAGCTCTTAGCCGTAAGACATGATCTTAAAATCGTTTCCGTCCGCGGTAATATCGAGACGCGGTTAAAAAAAATAGAAACGGAAAATCTGGACGGTGTAATTGTGGCTGCGGCGGGCATTAAAAGGATGGGTTTGACCGGAAAAATTGTCCAGTATCTGCCCGTGGAGACGATGCTGCCGGCGGTAGGTCAGGGAGCGCTCGGGGTGGAAATCAGAGCGGATGATGAATTGCGTGCCTTGCTTGCCGTGCTGAACCATGCTCCGACATATGCCGCAGTAACGGCCGAACGATCTTTTCTGCGCCATCTGGGCGGTGGTTGTTGTCTGCCGATTGGGGCATTAGGGAAAGCGGAAGGCGGTAAACTGGCATTGGAAGGAATAGTGGCGGCGCCGGACGGCTCCGCGATTGTTAAAGATAAATTAGTGGGCACCGCGGGTGAGGCGGAGCTACTGGGAAAGAAACTGGCGCAGCTGATTCTGGAGAAAGGCGGCAGCCGACTGCTGGAGATGTTCTGCCCATGCTGAATAAGGCGGGTAAAGTTTATATAATCGGCGCTGGTCCGGGCGATGCCGGGCTGATTACAGTCCGGGCGGTGGAGGTTTTAAGCCTTGCTGATGTAGTCGTCTATGACCACCTCGTCAATGAAGAATTGCTCAAATATGCCTCGGCGGCATGCCGGTGTATCTATGCCGGGAAACAAGGCGGTGAACATGCCCTGCCGCAGGATAAAATAAACGAAATGCTGGTTGATGAAGCCCTTGCGGGGAGAACGGTTGCCCGGCTGAAAGGCGGTGATCCTTTCATCTTCGGCCGGGGCGGCGAGGAAGCCGAAGAACTGGCTGCCGCTGATATTCCCTTTGAGATCATTCCGGGCGTCACTTCCGCCATTGCCGTTCCTGCCTATGCCGGGATTCCGCTCACCCACCGCGGTCTTACATCCACGGTAGCTTTTATTACCGGCCATGAAGACCCGACAAAAGAAAAGAGTGATATCGACTGGAAAGCGCTGGCTGGTATCGGGACGCTTGTTTTTCTCATGGGGGTAAAAAATATTGCCCAGATAGCGGCGTCCTTGATTAACCAAGGCAAAGCCGCCGACACGCCTTGTGCCTTAATCCGGCGGGGCACGACTCCCGAGCAGGAAAGCATTACCGGTTGTTTGTCCGATATTGCCTTAAAGGCGCAGGCCGCAAAATTATCGCCGCCGGCGATCCTGGTTGTCGGCAGCGTTGTCGGTTTGCGTCAGGCGCTGTGTTGGTTTGAACGAAAACCGCTTTTCGGCAAAGGTGTTGTCATTACCCGGCCGGAAAGCCAAACCGATGATTTGGCGCGGCTTCTGGAAAAAGAAGGTGCCAGAGCGATCCGCTTTCCCACAGTAAAAATAGTGCCGCCGCAGGAGGGAAGCGCCTTGGATGCCGCTCTTGGTCATCTTGGAGATTACGATTGGCTTGTTTTTACCAGCGCCAACGGTGTGCGTTTCTTCTTTGTCCGCCTGGCGGAGTTGGGCAAGGACATCCGGGAGCTGAAGAGTGTGAAGATATGCTGCATCGGTCCGGCAACGGCGGAAAAAATAAAAGAAAAAGGCATAAAGGTCGACCTCGTTCCCGAAAAATTCATTGCCGAAAGCGTCCTGCAGTCGTTCCATGCCATGGATATGAAAGGGCAACGGGTATTGATCCCCCGCGCCGCGAAAGCTCGGGACATCCTGCCTGCCGGTTTGCAGAAAATGGGTGCTGCGGTTGATGTTGTTACCGCTTATGAAACGGTAAATTCCGGCCGTAAGGGGAAAGAGCTTCATGGTTTGCTGGCTGCCGGCTTTGTCGACGTCATAACTTTCACCAGCTCTTCCACCGTAACGAATTTTCTGGAAATAATGGGTGGCGGTTTCCATCTGCCGCCGCAGGTGAAAATCGCCTGCATCGGGCCGGTTACGGCCGATGCGGCGCAACAAGCCGGCTTGCCCGTTGATATCCGGCAGGACCGTTATACAATGGAAGGCCTGGTCGAAGCTTTGTGTTCTTATTTCCAGCGGGAGAAACCGGCCTGAGGTAAAGCGTATGATCGGAATTTCCAAACTATATTGCGGGGCGGTGGAGCCGTCCGATGTGCTGCGCTATGGACGGGAATCCGGTAATCTTCCCGCTCATCTTTTGCAGTTCTCGGCCGACAAGCGGCCGGTTGTCGTTTGGAATATAACCCGCCGCTGCAATTTACAGTGCGTTCATTGCTATTCCAGTTCCGCCGACCGGCAGTATGATGGCGAGCTTACGACGGCGGAAGGCAAAAAATTAATTGCGGATCTGGCGGTGTTCGGCGTACCGGTTATTTTGTTTTCCGGTGGTGAACCTTTATTACGGCCGGATTTACCGGAATTGGCGCAGTATGCCGTGAACCAGGGGCTCCGCGCCGTAATTTCGACAAACGGGACACTGGTGACAAGAGAAACTGCGGCCCGGCTGCAAAAAATCGGCCTTTCCTATGTCGGAGTCAGCCTTGACGGGACAAAAACGACGCATGACCGCTTCCGCGGCCGGCAGGGAGCCTTTACTGCCGCCATAGAGGGAATTCGCAATTGCCGGGACGCGGGCATCAAGGTCGGAATCCGCTTCACCGTCAGCAAAAACAACGTGCAGGACGCAGGGGCAATGTTCGACCTGCTGGTGGAAGAAGAAATAGAAAGGCTTTGCTTCTATCATTTGGTTTATTCCGGCCGCGGCAGCGCTCTTCGCGCGGCCGACCTGAGCCATGCGGAAACGCGTGCGCTGCTGGATATGATTATGCGGCGGACGAAAGAACTTTTTGCGGCGGGCACTCCCAGGGAAATACTGACCGTGGATAACCATGCCGACGGGCCTTATCTCTATTTGAAGCTGCGGAAGGAAAATCCGGTGCGCGCCGCGGAAGTACTGGAGCTTTTGCGGATGAACGAAGGAAATTCCTCGGGCCACGGCATCGGATGTGTAAGCTGGGATGGTGAAATTTATGCCGACCAGTTTTGGCGCGGCGTGTCCTTCGGCAATGTACGGCAAAGAAAATTCGGAGAAATATGGCTGGACAGTTCCATCGATCTTTTGGCAAAGCTCAAGGAGAAAAAGAAGCATGTAAAAGGGCGCTGCGCCCGCTGCCGCTGGCTGGAAGTTTGCGGCGGTAATTTCCGGGTGCGGGCGGAAGCGGCCGGTGACGTATGGGGTACCGATCCGGCCTGCTACCTTTCTGACGAAGAAATTATGGCAAAGGAGGATGCCGGATGAAAACGGAAATGTTGGAGGAAAATATGGATTTAATCAGGAAACTCAAAACTTTACCGGTGCTGCATTCCTTCGGCGTCAAAGACATGAGCAAACTGCTCAGCTTCAGCGATGTAAAGAAATTCAGCGCCGGTGAAACCATCATTGCCGAAGGAAGTTATGACACCTGGGTGTATTTTCTGGTGGACGGCAGCGTCCGCATTATCAAAAACGGTGCAGAAATAAACACGCTGCGGCGCACCGGCGATATCTTCGGCGAAATGTGTATGATCGACGGTAAGCCGCGTTCGGCTTCCATCGAGGCGCTGGACGATGTCACCTGCGTGGCGACGGACGTATCTTTTATTGTGGATCGCATCTATGACGAAGATAAGGTGGCTTTTTGTTCGATATTTTATCAGATGATTGCCGAAGTATTGGCATGCCGTTTGAGGGATACAAGCAGTGAACTGGTTAAAGCTAAAGAAAAAATTAAACAGCTGAAAAGCGTCAGCAGCAAAGGAGGCTAGAAAATGCAATTTCCGGAATATCGTCCCCGCAGATTAAGGAAGAATGAGAATTTCCGTCGTTTGGTGCGTGAAACGAGGGTGAGCGTCGATGGATTGATTTATCCCCTTTTTGTTGTACCCGGCAAAAACGTCAAAAAACCGATCCAGGCGATGCCGGGCGTTTCTCAAATGTCCGTCGACAACATTGTCAAGGAAACACAAATCGTGCGTGATCTGGGCATCCCGGCGGTTTTGCTCTTCGGCATTCCGGCGCATAAGGATGAACTGGCAAGCGGTGCTTTTGCCAAAAACGGTATTATCCAGCAGGCCGTTGCGCGCATCAAGAAAGAGGTGCCGGATATTCTGACCGTTACCGACGTCTGCCTTTGTGAATACACCAGCCACGGGCATTGCGGCATGCTCGATCAGGATACGGTTGATAATGACTCTACGCTGGAGGTGCTTGCCGAAACAGCTGTTTCTCATGCCCGTGCCGGTGCCGATATGGTTGCACCGTCGGCCATGATGGACGGGCAGATCGCGGCAATCCGCGAGAGCCTTGATGAAAATGATTTTGACGACATCCCGATTATGGCTTATGCGGCCAAGCACGCCTCCTGCTTCTACGGACCTTTTAGAGAAGCTGCGGAAAGCGCCCCGCAGTTCGGCGACCGGAAAGCTTACCAGATGGATCCCGCCAACGGCGATGAGGCCATGCGGGAAATTACGCTGGACGTTGCGGAAGGCGCGGATATCATCATGGTAAAACCGGCGCTGCCCTATCTGGATATTATATGTCGCGCCCGGCAGGAGTTTGATTTGCCTCTGGCGGCCTATAATGTGAGCGGTGAATATGCGATGGTCAAGGCGGCCGCATCTTTGGGCTGGCTGGATGAAGAAAGAGCCATGCTCGAATCGCTTACGGCGATCAAAAGAGCCGGTGCCGACATCATTATCACCTATTGGGCCAAACAGTTTGCGCAGCTGACAAGGAAGTAGCAGCAAGGAGAGGATGTTTTTTGTCATCCCGGTGCATGGCGGTTATTTTGCTCTGTGGTCTGGTGGTCAGGGAAGAAAGCCGGCGAAGATGTTCCCATGGCAGGACGGCAGTGCGTGGTGTAATGACAAAAGAGAAGGGGATTAAATTATGCAAGCAGATAGCGGCCTGCCAACGGCTGATCATAAAGTCCGCCTGATTGCCTGGGAGGTCACGCGCAGCTGCAATTTGCATTGCCGGCACTGCCGAGCGGCTGCCGATTGCGGCCCATACGGCAATGAGCTTTCCACGGCGCAATGCTTTTCCCTGCTTGATGAAATAGCCGGATTCGCGAAGCCGTTAATTATCCTTACCGGCGGGGAACCGCTTCTACGTCCGGATATTTTCGATAT
>CAYYBK010000018.1:0-4102 GCA_964470015.1 uncultured Syntrophales bacterium | reverse complement strand
TATTGCGCGATACGGTACGGAAAAAGGACTGCGCATGGTACTGGCAACCAACGGCACGCTTGTCGACGGCAAGACGGCGCGCCGCCTGCTGGAAAGCGGCATCAAAAGAGTAAGTGTCAGTATCGACGGGAAAGATGCCGTCAGCCATGATGCCCTGCGCGGCGAGCCCGCTGCTTTTGCCGGAGCGATGGCGGGGATCAGTGCGTTGAAAGATGCCGGCATGGAATTGCAGATCAATACGACGGTAACGACGGCTAATCTGGATCAGCTGAAGGATATTCTCGATCTGGCAGTGAAAATCGGCGCAGCGGCGCATCATATCTTTCTGCTTGTGCCGACCGGCCGGGGCCGGGACTTGGCCGGGCAGGAGATTACTGCCGCCGAGTACGAAAAAACGCTGGTCTGGTTTCATGAGGCAAGCCAGGATTGCCGGCTGCAGCTTAAAGCCACCTGTGCGCCCCACTATTTCCGCATTTGCCGGCAGCAAAAAACGAAAAAACCGGTATCGCAAACACCGTCAGGTCACTTCAACACGGCGACGCGCGGCTGTCTGGGCGGGATTTCGTTTTGCTTCGTTTCGCATATAGGTCAGGTTCAGCCCTGCGGTTATCTGGAACTGGCTTGCGGCAATGTGCGCGAGCAGGGTTTTATCTCCATCTGGCAGAATTCCGAAGTATTCCGCAATCTGCGCGATTTCGGCAAATACGGCGGCAAGTGCGGCCGTTGCGAGTTTATCAGAGTGTGCGGCGGCTGCCGGGCAAGAGCCTATGAGGCGACGGGTGATTATCTGGCGGAAGAACCTTTATGTCTTTATGAACCACGTTAACCGGATTAATCTTATTTATGTTGGATGAAGTCGATAAAAAAATGCTCCGTATCCTCCAGAAGGAATTCCCGCTCGTGGAGCAGCCTTTTCTTACCGTTGCGGAAAAATGCGGCATCAAGGAGGAAGAGGCCATTGCGCGGATTCAGAAATTGAAGGATAACGGCCTGATCCGCCGGATCGGCGCGGTATTTGACGGCGTCGCATTGGGACGCGCGAGCACGCTTTGCGCCGCCCGCGTGCCCGAGGAAAAACTGGGAAAATTTGTCAATACCGTAAACGCATTTCCGGGAGTGACGCATAATTACCGGAGAAACAACGATTATAATGTGTGGTTTACGGTGAATGCGGAGAACGAAGAGGAACTCACCATGTTTATTTTACAGATTAAAAAGCAGACGGGCGTGTCGGATATCCTGGATATGCGGGCGGTGAGGACTTTTAAAATAAATGCGTCGTTTGATATTTGATGCCGTGGAGTTGTGCAGGTTATGCCGGATAAAAATACCACCCCCGTTGTCGCTCTCGTTGATGGCAACAATTATGTATATAGAGCTTTTTACGCGATTCCTCTTCTGACCAATTCGAAGGGCTTCCCCACGAACGCCATCTATGGTTTTACCACCATGCTTTTGAAGCTTCTGCGCGACGTTCAGCCAGATTACATTGTGGTTGCGTTTGACCTTCGAGGTCCCACGCTCCGTCATGATGAATTCGCGGATTACAAGGCTACCCGTAAACCAATGCCGGATGATCTGATCCCGCAGATTCCCTGCATCAAGGATATTGTCCGCGGATTGTCCGTTACCGTGCTGGAAAAACAGGGTGTTGAGGCCGATGATCTTATTGGTACGCTGGCTCAGCAGGCAAGCAGTTTGGGCTGGAAAACGGTACTTATTTCCGGAGACAAGGATTTAATGCAGCTGGTTGACGAAAACGTTACCATGATCGACACGATGAAGGAAAAAATTTACGATGTGGCGGCGGTCAAGGAACGCTTCGGCGTCGCTCCCGACAAGGTTGTCGAAATCCTCGGGCTGATGGGTGATTCTTCGGATAATATACCGGGCGTGCCGGGAATAGGTCCGAAAACGGCGCAGCGACTGATCGAGGAATATGGATCGGTCGAGGCGGTTATCGAAAACACGGAAAAATTGAGAAATGCCAAGATGCGGGAAACCTTCCGTTGTTATGCGGAACAGGCCAGGATGAGCCGCAGGCTTGCTCTCATCCGCAAGGATATTGAAATTAATTTTGATCTAACGGCGGCGGTACGCCGGGAGCCGGACCGGGATGCGTTGACTCAGCTGTTCAGTGAATTTGAATTTTCGTCGCTCTTGCAGGAGATCAAAAGCGGTGTCCGCAAACCAGCCGGTGTCTGTCATGTTGTCCGGGAGAAAAAAGATCTGGATATTCTTGTTGCCGGATTGTCCGATCATTCCGAAATTGCTCTCGAATTAATCCGGGAAAAGACGATGCCCGGAGCTTTGATCGGCGTTGCTTTAAGCACCGGCAAAGAATCGTTTTATATACCATTGAATCATGCCACCGCTGAACAGCAGTTACCGGCAAGAGAAGTATTTGCCGCACTGGCGCCGGTGTTGCGTAACATCAAAATCAGGAAAGATTTGCATGATCTCAAGGCTGCTCTGCTGGATTTAGCGGCTTATAGAGGGGAGATACAGGCGGGGAATGATGTCATGATTGCCGCGTATTTGTTAAATCCGGCCCGGCACTCCTATGATTTGACGGAAATCGCCTGGGAATATCTGCATGAGCAGCTTCCCGGCTCCGCTGCTATGGCGGAAGGGAAAGGGAAGGCCTGTCCGTCCAATATGGTGCCGCCGGATAAAATGGCGGCATATGCCGGCGCGCGCGCTGCCGCACTGCTGAAACTATTTCCTGTGCTGGCCGCAAAGCTCAAGGAAACGGATGCCATCGATCTTTTCCGCAGGGTGGAAATGCCGTTGGCCCAGGTGCTTGCAGCAATGGAGCAAAAAGGCGTTCTTGTTGACGGTGATATCTTGCAGCAAATGTCGACGGAGCTGGCGCAGTTACTGTCTATTTCCGAAGAAAAAATATTCCGCCTGGCTGGTGAAAGATTCAACATCAATTCCCCCCGACAATTGCAAAGCATTTTATTCGAAAAATTGAAACTGCCCACCGGTAAAAAAACAAAGGAGGGCTTTTCCACAGACGTGGACGTCCTTTCCACCCTGGCTCAAAGCCATGAATTGCCGGCGGAAATTCTTGCATACCGCAGTCTTGCCAAACTCAAGTCAACATATATCGATGCGCTGCCATTGCTCATCAATCCGCAAACAGGGCGTATTCATACATCATATAACCAAACCGTAGCGGCGACGGGGAGACTCTCCAGCAGCAATCCCAATTTGCAGAATATTCCCGTCCGGACGCTGGAAGGAAAAAGAATCAGGCAGGCTTTCATTGCCGCGCCGGGCTGTGTTTTGATTTCCGCCGACTATTCGCAGATCGAACTGCGGGTGCTGGCACATTTATCCGGGGATGAAGCATTGCTCGAAGCCTTCAATTCCGGCGAAGACATTCACAGCCGCACGGCATCTGATATTTTCGGTGTCTTTCCGGAAATGGTCAACGCCGATATGCGCCGTCAAGCCAAAGTAATCAATTTCGGTATTCTTTACGGTATGAGCGCCTTCGGCTTATCCAAGGAGCTCAACATTTCCCAGAAAACGGCACAAGCCTATATCGAAGGTTATTTCCAGCGTTACCGGCGGGTACGCGCTTATCTGGATGAGATTCTTGCCGGGGCGCGCCGGGAGGGGTTCGTTTGCACGCTTTTGAACCGCCGTCGCTACCTGCCGGAGCTGAAAAGTCCGCTTGCCGCGGTAAGACAATTTGCCGAACGTATGGCGATTAATACGCCCATCCAGGGAACGGCCGCCGATTTGATTAAGATAGCCATGATCAATATTGCCGAACTGCTGTCCCAGAAAAAACTGGCTTCCGGCCTGATCATGCAGGTGCATGACGAACTCGTCCTGGAAGCACCGGTTGAGGAAAAAGAACAAGTGATGGCGCTGGTCAAAAATGAAATGGAAGGGGTAATCAACCTCAAGGTGCCCCTGAAGGTGGAGATTGCAACCGGGATGAACTGGGACGAAGCCCACTGATTGCCGCTAACCCGTTTTTATGACTGCCATTATTGATTTTGGCCTCATTGTCCGCAAATATATCGGCAAAATCCCGCTCGTTGTCAGCAGGTTATTTTTATAACTGCGCGCTCGGAAAAAAAGG
>CAYYBK010000017.1:7402-18765 GCA_964470015.1 uncultured Syntrophales bacterium | reverse complement strand
GTCGGACATCCGTAAGCCCGGCATGGACGGCTAGCAGTATTAATCCAAGGTGAAAGAAAAATGGCCTAATTTACCGGTCATTCTCATGACGGCGTATGGTTCGCTGGAAACCACAATGGAGGCGATAAGTCTGGGAGCCTGGGATTATATCAGCAAACCATTTTCGCCGGCTGATTGCCGGGCCATCGTCAAAAAGGTGCTGGAAGTAAGAGAATTAAGGGAACGGCGTCTTAACATGCGGCCGGATGCGGCCGAAGAAACAAAATTAATCGGTTCGTCGGCGACAATGGTTGATTTTTATAAACAAATCGCCCGTGTTGCCGATTCGCCGGCCAGTGTTTTAATTGAAGGTGAAAGCGGTACCGGCAAGGAGCTGACCGCCCGTTCCCTCCATAATATGTCTTCCCGCCGTACCAAGCAATTTGTCATTGTCCATTGCGGCGCCATACCCGATAATCTGCTGGAATCAGAACTGTTCGGCTACGAGAAAGGATCGTTTACCGGAGCCGACCATCAGCATATCGGCCTTTTGGAATCAGCCCAGGGTGGAACAATATTTTTGGATGAAATAACAGAAATGTCGACGGCTCTGCAGGGAAAACTGCTGCGTTTTATGCAAAACGGCGAAGTAAGGCGCATCGGCGGCCATGAAGTGCGTTATGTTGCCGTCCGGGTGCTCGCGGCTGCCAATAAAAACATAGACGAAGAAGTGCGGCAGAACCGTTTCCGTTTAGACCTGCTCTACAGGTTTATTGTCCGCTTGCGGATTCCGCCGTTGCGCGAACATAAGGAGGATATCCCGCTGCTCATTGAATTCATGCTGAAAAAATTTGGCTATCCCAGCGTCCGCATTTCCGGCGATGCCATGGAATTACTTATGTCTTATGCCTGGCCGGGGAACGTCCGCGAGCTGGAAAATGTCCTGCAGCAAACACTGCTGTTGTCGCCTTTCGTGGTCATTTTACCGGAAAACCTGCCGCAGCGTTTTCAGCGGCAGAAGGAAAGCGGCAAAACAATAGCTGCCGGTCCCGAAATGACTCCTTTGGAAGAAGCGGAAAGAGACAAGATTTTGCAAACCCTGCAAGCAACATCTTGGAATCAGTCCAAAGCGGCGCAGCTTCTGGGCATTGACCGTAAAACCCTGCGCCTGAAAATCAGGCGCTATGGTTTAACGGATGGACGGCTTTCTTAAGAAAGCAAATTATCTTTTTAATGTCTGCATGCCCTTATGTTTTAAGGGTAAAAACGCCAGGGGCTTTCCGTTATCAGTCTCTGATTCCGGCGATGTTTTTAGCCAACTGCTTTTTTTGTTCCAGATTCCCCTGTCGGGAAATCATGATCCGCTGTGCTTGGGGAGAGCCGGCTCCATGCATGGACTCCGTGCGATATCCGACGGCCGCCGTGCCCAAAGTGATATTTTCGATCAGGCGTAAAATACGACAGCGATGTTCCGTAGGCACCGCCGCGACGCCTTGAAAATATTTTTTAACCACCTTGCCGATTTCCGGGTGGCGCAGATCCTTTTCCGACGCCATCGTGACCATTAATCCTCCCGCAATATCTTCCGCCATTCTGGCAATTTCGTAGGGGAGCCTGGTCACGTTCTGCTTGCAGACATTGGCCAGCAGTAAATTAATCAGATAATTGCCGGACGCTGTTTTTTGGCCTTCCGCCGAGCAGGCAATTCCGCAGGCGTAAAGAGTTTCGTTGAGATGGATCATTTCGATCAACTTGTCTTTAATGTGTGATGCTTTGGCTGCACCGTTGTAGTCGGCGGCCAGGGCTGCCGCACCGATTAAAACGTCACCGACTCCGACCTTGCAACCGCCGTAGCTTTGCCGGTGATATCCGGCGAAACGCTCCACCAGCAGACCGCTGAATTCATATTCGCCGCACATAAATACATTTTCCCAGGGAACGAATACGTTGTCGAACACCATCAAAGCTTCATGTCCGCCGAACTGATGGTTGCCTACATCGATGTCGCCGTTTTCGAGCTTTCTTGTGTCGCAGGATTGGCGTCCGTAAATATAGGAAATGCCTTCAGCATCAGCCGGTGTGACAAAAGACAGCGCATAATCACTGTCTTCGCGAGTCATGGCGATTGTCGGCATGACGAGAATCCAGTGCGAGTTGACGGCGCCGGTTTGATGAGCCTTGGCGCCCCGGACGATAATACCGTCCTTCCTTTTTTCCACTACATGCGTATAAAGGTCCGGATCGGCCTGTCTGGCGGGCGGCAGGCTGCGGTCGCCTTTCGGGTCGGTCATGGCGCCATCCACCGTCAAATCCTGTTCCTGCATCATCAGCAGGAATTTAAGGAACCTTTCATGGTAGCGGGTGCCGAGTTTCTTATCCATTTCGAAAGTGACACTGTCCACGGCGTTGATGGCGTCCATGCCCACACAACGCTGAAAGCAGGCGGCGGTTTTCTGCCCCAGTAACCGCTGCATTTTTACTTTTTTAATCAGGTCGGCGGTATTTTGATGCAAATGGCAGAAGCGGTTAACTTTTTGTCCGGTCAGATGCGATGTTGCCGTCATCAGGTCTTCATGCTGCGGATCATGGGCCAGGGCGTAAGTCATCTTAACGGAATTCATGGAAGGTCTGATAATGGGATGATCGACCGGATTTTTTACCTGCTCGCCGAATAGATATATTTTTAGGTTCAATCTGCGTAAACTTTCTTCATATTGCTCAGCGGTTTTCAATGCCATTTCCTGATACCTCCCTTAGTTTGTTGTCTTTGTTTTTTGCTTCTTCTTTAGCATTTACGGAGAAGAATTCGGTTTATGCCTTTTCTTTTCCGGTAAATTACAGGCTTCTTTTCATGTTTCCGGCAAGGGTAAGTGAATAATGATGGATGTTCCCTCTGCCGGCATACTTTTAATTTCCATTTTGCCGCCGTGGGTTTTCACGATATCCCGGACGATAGCCAACCCCAGACCCCGCATGCCTTCATCCTTATGGGAACTGTAGAATGGTTCGCAAGCCTTGTCCAGCATTTCTTGAGTCATGCCCCGTCCGGTATCCGTGACGGTTATTGCCGCCATGCGCTCCTGCGGACTGGGAATGGCGGTGATGCTTATTTTACCCCCCGCGGGCATTGCCTCCAGGGAATTTTGAATAATATTGAACAGCGCTGTCTGGATACGGTAGCGATCAATATATAAAGGCGTAATGCCGGCGGCGATATCTACATTAATCGTGACATTTGCTTTTTGCGTCATCGATTCGACAAGGGGCAGTGTTTCGTTGAGGACATTCTGGAGCGTCAGCATCTCGAAGTGGGGCTCCGGCAATTTTGTTGCCCGGCGGACGTTTTGGATAACATTATCCAGCCTTTGCGTTTGCTGCACGATCAATTGCAGCTTGTGAGCGACGTCCGGCGGCCAGCCCTCTCTTTCCAGCAGCAGTTTCGCGAGACCGGCAATGGAATGCAGCGGCGTGCCGAGGTCGTGCGCCAGATTGGCGGTTAAGTGTCCCAGCGCCGTCAATTGTTTTAAATCGTCAACCTGTTTTTGCAGTTGAACGACTTTGAGCGTTTCTTCCTTAACGCGCGATTCCAGATGCCTCGTTAGATCTAGGTTTCTGGCCATGACCTGCTGTATTTCCGCGGCCATGATGTTGAAATGATCGGCCAGTTGACCCCACTCATCCCGCCGCATAATGGGAATGCGTTTTATGTATTGTCCTTTTTGGGATTCATCAATGGTATCGATGATCAGTTTCAGCGGCCGGCCGATAATCCAGCCGTAACTTACGCCCAGTACCAGGAGAATAACCAGCAGCAGGCCGGCGCTGCTCAAAATCAACAGGCGGTTTGCACGCGCCATTATTTCGACATTGGCACGGGAAAAGCCGATAACGGCGACGACGATGCGGGAATCTTTCGCCTCCCCAGATACGGGATAGATCAGACCAATTGCCGGTCCGCTTTCGGTCGTTATTTTTACATAGCGGGGAGTATTCTTTTCCATAACCTGAGCAATAATATTGTCAGGCCATTCGTATTGCACGCGGCTGGCACCGGCTACATAATTAACATTGCTGTGGCTCGTATCGAAAATATCGATACGGGCCAGTCTTACATCCGATTGCACGTGGTCCTTCATCGCCGCATCAAGGGCGGAGAGGCCCCGTTTCGTGGGGAAATTCTGATAAAAAGTACTGACTGTTTCGGCAACGCCTTCCAGCCTTTTTACCTGCTGGTCGATGAGAATCCGCTCGAGGGCGGTCAACTGAATGAAACCCCAAACGGCCATCGTTAAGGCGAGACCGATAACCGTCAGGGCGATTAACCTGACCCGAACGGTAAGATTATCGTTATAAGCGGCAATTTTGTGGATTAGTTTGTTCGGCATAAGCGAACTGAATATAGCAGAAAGGGAAAAAATTAACTAGCCGGGACAAAAAAAGAAAGGACAGGGGAAACCTGTCCTTTCTTTAAATTAAAGTAAATTTTAAATCAACTTATTTGGCTGCGGGAGCTGCCGCCGGTTCAGCTTTTTTTTCTTCAGCTTTCTTTTCTTCGGCTTTCTTTGCTTTCTTTGCTTTCTTTACCTTCTTTTTCTCTTTGGCCGGAGCAGCTTTTTCCTCAGCGGCTTTTTCTACCTTTGCGGGCTCTGCAGCGGCAGGAGCGGCAGCCGGTTTATCAGCGGCCATAACGGTGGTGCAAAATGCAAAAACCAATGCGACAACGAACAATACTAAACGCTTCATCTTCAAATCCTCCTTCTAAATTTTTTGTTCTATTTTGACTCTACCCTCTACGCGAGGGGGACTCTAAATTATTTAGTGCAACAAATCACAACACAGCTTGTGTTGAGCAAAACCTATTTCCCCGCCACGGAATCTTTTTTTTCAATTTTTTTAGCGGCTATTTTAGCCACCCGGGAAGCCAGTAACTTACCTTCTCTGGCGGTATATGCTATTTTTACCGCGTCATTAACGGCTATATTGGCGGCCGGCTTGTCAAGAATAAATTCCATCGTTTCCACATTATTTTTAACGGTGCGCTCAATTTTTATCGTTTGATCTGTAATTTCGATGACTTTACCGGTAGCGTTCATTTTAGCGCTTTTCACCGGACTGACTTTAGCCGGGTCGGTCTTGCCCGTAGTGGAGGCCGGGTTATCGGCAGCAAACGCGATTGCTGACAATAACAAGGCGATACCCGCAACATATATCGAAATTTTTTTCACCGTACGCTGTCTCCACCGGATTTCGGAAGCGTTAAAGCAATTTGCGTGCCAAAATACGAATAATCATAAAATGTTTGAAGTTGTTGATTTAAAAAGAATATATTTTTATATTATTATTTTAATATGCTTTTGAAAAAAGCACAGGGGAATAATTCCCCAGCTTGTGGGGTATTATTCAACAGCAAGGCAGTGCCTGGCAACATGGCGGGATATGGGGGCGGGAAAAGCGAAGGACTGATTAGCACCTGCGTCTCATATTGGCTGATTGACCGGTCGTGCCTTTTTGTGTTACGCGGGTTCATCTTTCGTTGGGAGCAGACAGATGCCGCAGGATGTGCAAACTGTTTTTGATGTCATCGTCGTGGGTGGCGGCGCTGCAGGTCTGATGGCCGCAGGAAGGGCCGGAGAACTCGGAGCGCAAGTGCTGCTGCTGGAAAAAACTGACAGTTGCGGTAAAAAAATTATGGTGAGCGGTAAAACACGCTGCAATCTGACCAACGCCGCTGCGTTGCAGGATTTTATCGCCATGTACGGCGTCAACGGCCGCTTTCTCTATAGCGCCTTTCATCGTTTTTTCCGTCCGGAGTTGCTTTCTTTCCTGGAACGTTACGGTGTTGCCACAAAAGTGGAAAGAGGCGGCCGTATTTTCCCTGTGTCCGATGACGCCCGTGATGTTGTGCTAGTTTTGGAAAAGTACATAGATGATCATAAAGTACAGCGGGAGTTGCAGGCGAAGGCCACGGCCATCAAAAAAGACGGTTTTTTTGCAATCAGTACATCCCGCGGCGATTATTTTGCAAAAACCCTGATTTTAGCAACAGGGGGGGCCAGTTGGCCGCAAACCGGCTCAGCGGGCGATGGTTATAAAATAAGTGCGGCTTTAGGCCACAGGATAGCACCGCTCAAACCGGCGCTGGTGCCTCTGCTCGTGGAGGAGGAGGCGCTTGCTGCGGCCATGCAAGGTGTCAGCCTGCGCAATGTCCGGGCGACAGCGTTCCAAGGGAAGGCCCATGAGATTGATGCATTATTAACACCACAGGTGAATTATGGCCGCGGTGAAAAAAAATCACCGCGGCCGCCGATTATCGAAAGCCGGTTTGGCGAAATGTTGTTTACCCATTTTGGTCTGGGGGGGCCTATTATTCTGTTGATGAGTCTGGCCATTGTGGAGGCGCTTGCGGCCACGCCGGTCTCAATCTTGATCGACTTGAAACCGGCACTGACCAGGACGCAGCTCCGGTTGCGTTTGCAAAAGGATCTTGACTCTGCCGGCAAAAGAAAAATTATTACCATTATGAAAGAATATTTGCCCGGCAAAATGCTCGCGACTTGTCTTGCGCTTGCCGGTATTAGTCCGGAAAAAACAGGACACCAGGTTAATGCTCTGGAAAGAGAGAAAATAATCGAGCTTTTGAAAGCGTTACGCTTTAATGTAAAAGCGCCATTACCGCTCGCTAAAGCCATCGTGACGGCCGGCGGCGTTACTCTTGCCGAGATAGATCCGCGGACAATGGCTTCCCGGTTGGTTCCGGGGCTTTATTTTTGCGGTGAAATCATGGATATTGATGCTGATACCGGAGGTTACAATTTACAGGCGGCCTTTTCTACCGGTTATGTGGCCGGTGAAAGCGCGGCGCAATACAGCATGAATCCGGATGTATGCAAGTTAAACGGCGGACTTCGGGCTTAATCCAGCAGCGGCAGGAAAATTTCGCTCAGGGTCGGATGTGGAATAACCCAGGAACGTAATTGTTTGCGGCTCAAACCGCCGGACACCGCCAGAGACAAGGCGGCGATTAATTCGGCGGCGTTATCGCCGACAATTGTCGCCCCGATCAGCTTATCTTGATAAAACAAAACTTTGACAAAACCCTGACTTAAAAGCTCGGTACGGGCCATGATGTTGGAGCTGTAACTGGACTGCGCAATATCAATCGCCAGACCCGCCGTTTGTGCCTGCTTTTGTTTCCATCCCACATGCGCGATCTGCGGATGGCTGTAAACGACCGAGGGAATGACGGTTTCATCATAGGGATAAGCCGCATTGCCGTATATCTCCTCAACGGCTGTTTTTGCCTGCTGTGCGGCGCGATGAGCCAGCATCATGCCGCCCGTGACATCGCCTACCGCGTAAATACCGGATACAGATGTCATCATGTTTTTATTTACTTTAATGCCCGAGCGGTCATATTCAATGCCGCAGTTTATTAACTGGGATTCTTGCAGGTTCGGCCGGCGGCCGGTGCAAAGCAAAACGTAATCGGCATGAAACTCCATTGCTTCCGAAAATTTTTGCGCCCGAATTATAACGTCATTGGCGGTTTCTTTGATTTCGGTAAGCTGCGCCGTATTGTGGACAGTAACGCCTGCCCGGACCAGTTCCTGCTTCAGGAATTCCGCCGCGGCTTCGTCTTCCTGCGGTAAAATGCGTTCCAGCAGCTCCAGCAGAGTGACTTTTATCCCTAATTCTGCAAAAAATGTCGCGAATTCCACACCGATGAAACTGCCGCCGACAATGACGATAGCGGCAGGTAATCGGTCTAAATTCAAAATTCCGTCGGAAGTCAGAATGCGCGGGGATAAAGTTAGACCGGGGAGAACCTGCGGTTCGGAACCCCAGGCGATGATGATATTGCCGGCGGAGATTAACTTTACGCCGCCCGATGTTTCGATCAGTTTTACTTCCCGGGGGGAGATGATTTCGGCGTTGCCCGATTGTATTTCCACCTGGGCAGCGGCCAGCATTTTTTGCGCGCCCAGTGCCGCTAACTTTACTATTTGCTGCTGATGCTTTTTTACTGCGGAAAAATCAACGGATGCGCCGGAAATATTGATGCCCGCTCTTTTGAGTTTTTTTAAATCGGCGTAATATTTGCTGCACGTGAGCAGGGCCTTGGTCGGGATGCACCCCTTGTGTGTGCAGGTGCCGCCCCAGCCACTTTGTTCGATGATCAGAACGTGTTTGCCGGCCAAGGCCGCGCGGCGGGCTGCTTCCAGGCCGCCAGGTCCGCCGCCGATGACAATCAAATCATAAGAATCGGGCATATGTACTCCTTATTGCCGGCCGGTCACATCATTTTACGGATGCGCACTTCAATGTCTTTTTCATCCAAGAGCAGGTCGGTAAGTTTTTGTGCGTCCGTCTTACCGTAATGGTAAGGGTAAACGATTTTGGGCCGAAAAGCCTTCACGGCATCGGCAACCATTTCCGGAGTCATTGTGTAGGGCAGATTCATGGGCAAAAAGGCAATATCAATATCGCGGAGCGCCTTCATTTCCGGGATATTTTCCGTATCGCCGGCGATATAAATGCGGATATCGTGAAAAGTGACGATATAACCGTTTCCGGAGCCTTTAATGTGGTAGGGAACTCCCGGGCTGCGCATATGCACAAGATTGTAAGCGGCTACAGCTTTAAGCGGCAAGCCCTGGATCGTTTTCTCCGCGCCGTTTTTCAGCACCACGCCGTTCTTGATTTGGCCGGCGGAATTCCCGTTAATGACAAAAGCAGTGTTGGCGGTTTTGATTTTTTCAATTGCCTGGAGATCGAGATGGTCGGAATGTTCGTGTGTAATGAGAATCAGATCCGCTTTGGGCAGTTTCGCATAATCGGCCAGAGAAGCAACCGGATCAACATGTATGGTTTTGCCGCCGTATGACAGCATCAGCGTTCCGTGACCGATGCAGGTGATGACCAGATCGCCCTGGCTTGTCTTTATCGTGTCAGTTTCAAAAATATTTTCAGCCGCCATGGTTATTGTCACGGAGAGTAAGATGAAACTCACGCACAAAAATAATTTTTTCACCATAATTCCGCGTCTCCTTTCGTTTAATATCCATCTTTTATACCTCCGCCTGCGCGGCGTGATAGGAGCTGCGTACAAGCGGCCCGGCCGCAACATGTTGGAAGCCTTTTTGATAAGCGATTTCCCGGAATTCGGCAAAGTCGTCGGGATGCCAGTATTTTGCCACCGGCCAGTGCCGCATGGTCGGACGCTGATACTGGCCGATGGTCAGACGCGTGCAGGAAACGGCAGCCAGATCTTCGATAAGGCGCACGATATCGCTACGGTTTTCCCCGAACCCGACCATAAAGCCGCTCTTGGTGATGATGCGGGAAGCCGCTGCCTGCTCAAGCAGCTTAAGCGAAACATCATAATTGCCCTGCGGGCGCAGTTGCGCAAACAGCGGTTTAACGACTTCCATATTGTGGTTCATGACATCGGGGCGGGCGGCGATTACTGTTTCCAGCGCAGGCCTGCTGCCCTGAAAATCGGGAATCAGCACTTCGATTTTGCACAGCGGCATTGCGCTGCGTAGTGTGCCGATGCAACGGGCGAAAAGCTCTCCTCCCCCGTCCGGCAGGTCGTCACGGGTGACCGAAGTGAGCACGATATATTGCAGCTGCATTTTTTTTGCGGCGACGGTTACTCTCTCGCTTTCGTTTGGAGCCGGCGGCAGTGGTGTGCCGTGCCGGACATTGCAGTACAGACAATTACGCGTGCAGATGTTGCCCGCAATCAGAAAGGTGGCTGTGCCATTGGTGAAACATTCGGCGATATTGGGACATGCCGCCTCCTGGCAGACGGTATGGAGATTAAGTTCCGCCAGCGTGTTTTTAATTTCCCGGCATTTTTGTGCATAAGGCAGGCGCACCTTGAGCCATGATGGTTTGCGCAGCAGATTCCGGGATTCTTGCAGTTGTGGCATGATGCAATTCCTGAAAAAATTAGCACCCGGCGGAAACGCCGGCGTGCCGGCTAATGAAGATCGGCGTGTTGTTTAAAATAACTAATTCCCTTTCCAGCAAACATCAGGTTTGCGGGCCGCCGTTACTTCGTCGAGGCGGTTTATTGCGGTGCTGAGCGGGGCATTTTTCAGCTGCTGGGGATTTGCCTTGGCCTCGCCGGCGATGGCAATCATCGCCGTACAAAAAGCATCCAGCGTTTCCTTGCTTTCCGTTTCGGTAGGTTCAATCATTATTGCTTCCGGTACAATCAGCGGGAAATAAATAGTGGGCGGATGATAACCAAAATCAATCAGTCTTTTGGCGATGTCGGTCGTGTGCACACCGCTTTCGGCAACCTGTCGCTTGCCGGAGAAGACGCATTCATGCATGCAGATGCGGTCATAAGGCAATTCGAAATAGGATTTCAATTTTTCCTTTATGTAGTTGGCGTTGAGCACGGCCATTTCCGTGGCGCGTTTCAATCCTTCCGCACCCAGGGAGCGGATATAGGTATAGGCTTTGACGATCACATTGAAATTGCCGTAAAAGGCGCGCATACGCCCGATAGAATCGGGAAAATCGTCCGACCAGAAATAGCCGGCCTCCATTTTTGTGATGCGCGGTACGGGAAGAAAGTCGACAAGTGCTTTGCCTACCCCGACCGGGCCGCTGCCGGGACCGCCGCCGCCGTGCGGTGTGGAAAATGTTTTGTGCAGATTTAACTGAATGACATCGAACCCAATGTCACCGGGACGGGCAATGCCCAGGTACGCATTGGCGTTGGCCCCGTCGCCGTATAGCAGGCCGCCTTTACCGTGTACAATGCGGGCGACTTCTTCAATATTTCGTTCAAACAGCCCCAGCGTGTTGGGGTTGGTCAGCATCAGCGCGGCCGTATCTGCGGTCATCAGGGATTTCAAATGGTCAATATCGACACCGCCTTCCGCATTGGAAGGGAGCATTACGGTTTCAAAACCGCACAATGCCCCGGAGGCGGGATTGGTACCGTGGGCCGCATCCGGAATAAGTATGCGATGACGTTTTTCTCCTTTTTTCGCGAAATATTTTTTAATCATCATAACACCGGTGAGCTCACCGTGTGCACCTGCGGCGGGCTGCAGCGTAAACTCGGCCATGCCGAAAATTTCGCATAAATATTTCTGCATTTCGTATAGCAATTGCAAATTGCCCTGGGCCAGACCATCTGCAGCATAGGGATGCAGGGAGGTAAAGCCGGGCAGGGCGGCGGCGTTTTCATTGATTTTCGGGTTGTACTTCATGGTGCAGGAGCCCAGCGGATAAAAACCGAGGTCGACACCGAAGTTACGCCGGGATAAATTAGTATAGTGACGGATCAAATCCACTTCCGCTATTTCCGGTAGATCAAGCTCGTTGCGCAGATATTTTTTATCGATAACGGCGTCGATAGC
>CAYYBK010000017.1:4365-7392 GCA_964470015.1 uncultured Syntrophales bacterium | reverse complement strand
GAACATCGTTTGGCTGGATGTCAACAGCGCTGCGCCCCTGCTTACTTTTTTCAAAAATCAAATCCATGACTGAACTCCTCGACTGCTTTCGCCATTCCGCTCACATTACGGGCATGACAGGTAAATTATGATTTGTTTAAACCGGAGTTATTGCCGCTATTACTTTAAAATCGCGGCCACCGAGTCGATATCTTCTTTGGTCAGCATTTCCGTAGCGCAAAAAAGCAGCGTATTTGCAAGTTCCGGATAATCGTTTTGTAATTCATAGCCGCCGCTGATTCCTTCTTGGAGAAGTTTTTCGTTGGCCTTCCGGGGATCGGGACATTTTAAGGTAAATTCATTATAAACAGGCGCCGTGAAAAGTTCCTGCCAGCCGGCTGTTTTGAGCAGCTGGCTTTTCAAATACTGTGCTTTCTGCACATTCAGCAGCGCCAGCTTCTGCAGATTTTTGCCCAGTGCCGCAAGATATATTCCCGCTGCCAGCGCGCAAAGCGCTTCATTGGAGCAGATGTTGGAAGTCGCTTTTTCGCGGCGGATGTGCTGCTCGCGTGTCTGCAGCGTAAGAACGAAACCGCGGTTGCCGTTTTTGTCCACTGTTGCGCCGACAAGTCGGCCCGGAATCCGGCGCAGAAATTTTTCCTGTGCGGCAAGAATGCCCAGATAGGGACCTCCGTAATTGAGCGGATTGCCGAAGCTCTGTCCCTCGCCGACGACAAAATCAGCCCCCGCTTCGCCGGCGGGCTTCAGAATACCCAATGCCGTGCCTTCGGTAAAACCGGCCACCAAAAAAGCGCCTTGTTCATGAACCGTATCGGCCACAGGGGCGATATCTTCGATTACACCGAAAAAATTCGGACTTTGCACTAAAACCGCCGCGACATTTTGTGTTAGTTCTTTCTGCAGTGCGGTCAAGTCAACCTGACCGGATTTGTTAAAGGGAATTTCAACAACTTCATAACCATTTGCCCAGGAATATGTGCGCACGACGGACCGGTAGGCGGGATGTACCGAACGGGCGGTGATAATTTTGTTGCGGTTTAATGTCTTCGCTGAAAGCACAGCCGCTTCCGCCATCGCCGACGCCCCATCATACATGGACGCGTTGGCGATTTGTGTACCGGTAAGACGGGCGATCATCGTCTGGTATTCATAAATCGCCTGCAGGATGCCCTGGCTTATTTCCGGCTGATAAGGAGTGTAGGCGGTGTAAAATTCAGACCGCGCAGTTATATGACCGACGACGGCGGGGATGAAATGACGATATGCACCAGCGCCGGTTAAAGTCAGCCGCGGTATTTGATTTTTTCCGCTTAGGGCATGCAACAGGGTCATCGTTTCCTGCTCGGAAAGAGCGGCGGGCAAATCGGGCAAGTGCTTTAAACGGAATTTGTCCGGAATATCGGCAAACAGCTCTTCCAGGGAGGCAATGCCGATGAATTCTTTCATTTGCGCAATATCAGCGGCGGTGTGGGGCGTATAATCCATCAGTGTTTTTCCTCTTGCAGCAGTGCTTCGTAAGCGGCGACATCCAGCAGTGCATCAAGTTCAGCGGCATTGTCCAGGCGCATCCGGACAATCCATCCTTCGCCGAAGGCATCCTGGTTGATCAGCGCCGGTTCGTCTTCCAGCTTTTGGTTGACGGCGATTACTTCGCCGCTGACCGGAGCATATACATCGGATACCGATTTGACGGATTCCACGACGGCAACGGAAGCTCCTTTCGCCACTTTTTTACCCAGCGGCGGCAGCTCTACAAAAACGATATCGGTAAGCATTTCCTGGGCAAAATCGGTGATGCCGACAAGTACGGTACCGTCACTGTTATTTTTAGCCCATTCATGATCCTGGGAATATTTTCTATCAGCGGGATTTTCTTTTGCCATTCTTATCCTCCTTGTTCTCGAAATTTTACAGTATATTCGTCCATGCCTCCGCTTGGGGGCGCTGGCAGTTATTTCCGTCTTTTATAGAAGGGGAGTTTAACAATTTTTGCCGGACTAAGCGCGTCGCGGATCGCGACGGATATTTCCGTATCCGGTGTGCTGCATGTGATGTCGACAAAAGCCAGGCCGATGGCTTTGTTTAAAGTCGGGGCAAAGGTTCCCGATGTGACAATCCCGATTTCCCGTTCGCCTTGAAACACCTTGTAACCGTGCCGCGCGATGCCCCGGCCGGTCAGTTCCAGGCCCGCCAGTTTTTGTCTGATGCCGGACTGCTTCAGCTCTCGGAGTCGCGCCGCGCCGATAAATTCCTTATCGAAATCAAGCAGCCAGCCGTAAGGCACTTCCAGCGGCGTCACATTTTCCGTCATATCCTGACCGTTGAGCATCATGCCTGCTTCCAGGCGCAACGTATCGCGGGCGCCCAAGCCTGCCGGCTTCAAGCCTTTGTCCGTGCCTACCGCCAGCAGACGATCCCAGATGTCGCCGATAATGCCGGCCGGTGCGTATATTTCAAAACCGTCTTCGCCGGTATAGCCGCTGCGCGAAACAAGCACCGGTTTGCCCAGCACGGTTGCTTCCTTAAAATGGTAATAGGAAAGCGGGCTTAAATCCTGCTGCAGGAAAGAGCTCAGGATAGTTTCGGCGGAAGGGCCCTGCAAATCAAGCTTACCGGTAACTTCGCTTATATTGCTCAGGGAACAATCAAAGCCTTTGGCTTCGCGTAGTGCATTGATCCATTGCCAGTCGCGTTCACAGGTCGCGGCGTTGGTAACCAGCATATAATAGTCCGGTGCCCGTTTATAAACAGTTAAATCATCAATAATTCCGCCGTCCGCGGTCAGCAGGGCGGAAAGTTTGACCTGGCCGACCTCCTGTTTTTGTAAATTTCTGGTCAGGGCGAGCTGCAAAAGATGGAAAGCCTGAGGTCCTTTAATTTCAATTTCGCCCATGTGGCAGATGTCAAAAAGAGTTGCCGCGTTGCGGGTTGTTTTATGCTCGTCCATGACGTTAGTATATTGGACGGGCATGGCCCAACCGCCAAAATCAATTATTTTAGCATTAAGAGCGACGTGTTTTTCATACA
>CAYYBK010000017.1:0-4355 GCA_964470015.1 uncultured Syntrophales bacterium | reverse complement strand
TCATTTTTATTTAACCAGGTATTTAAAAATAAGCGACAGGACAATCAGGATTCCGCACACGGCCACAAAAATATAGCTTTTCCGGAAAAATTGTCTGCCCAGCACAATATTATTACAGTGCCGGCAGATGGTAAAGCGGGAGGAAATTGCTTCCTTGCAGGAGGGGCAGCGCAAGGTTTTATCTTCCGCTACGTTCGTATGCCTGTCGATGTTTTGTTTTAAAGCGACATGGACGTTATAATTCCATTCGCAATTCACATTGGGGCACTTGCCCGTGACGGGCATGTCGTCGCTCCAGACAAAATCATTTTTGCAGATGGGACAGTGGATTGTCAGCATGAGGGGTCTCCGGAGAAAATGAGTAGTGCAAAACCAGTTTAAAATTATTCATTCTTGTTACGGTGTGAATTACTACAACTTGCGGCATATTTCAAGATTTAATCAAAAACGGGCAGGGATTTTGTGAGGGGCGGCCGAAATTTGATCTGCACGAATATGGTCAAGATTTGCCCGCTATTTGTTGTCGGCAGGATTTAAGGGGATTTTCGGTTCCGTTCAGGCTGATATTGTTTTTATTATAATCCGGCGGGAGCGTGGTCCGTCAAATTCAAAGAAGAAAACAGATTGCCAGGTACCCAGAACAAGTCGTCCGCCTTCCACCAAAACCAGCTCGGATGCGCCGACCAGCGATGATTTGACATGGGCCGGAGAGTTTCCTTCCCGATGCCGGTAAGGGGCGTTCTGCACAACGGTTTTTTCCAGCGCGGTGATAATATCACGGGGCACGTCCGGATCGGCGTTTTCATTGATTGTTACGGCAGCGGTCGTATGCGGTGTGAATACAATGCATATCTTGTTCATTTTGTTCTTGCGTTCTATGTATGCAATTTACTCTTGCTTCAGCAGTCAAAGCATCCGCCTTCTCAGAAGTTTCGATGACAGGCCATGAATCTTCCAACGGCTCAAAAACAAATTCATCTGCATTGTAATAAATCTTTGGTGCAATACCCAAATGATTAATATTTTTAGCAATTCCCTTTTCATGGAAGAGGCCATTGATTTCATAAATCCATCGGTCATTATCTGCTTTACGGATATAGACGCCGCATCTTTTTCCATCGGCATCTTTGCCATCAAATACATACTGGAGAAGCCTTCTTTTGTCGTCGAACGTCATTTCCTCATCAAGATGTTTTTTCATTTTGAGGAATTCTTGCCTCAAGCGCAAAAGAAAGTCTGCTCTTCTTTTTATATCCTTTTCAGAAGGAATGCTTTTAAGTTTCGATTTTCTTGCGTCAATTGTTGATCTCAAAAGGGCTTCCCTTTCTCGGTGTTTTTCCATCCGTTCTTTAAGATTGAGATCAGTGTCGTGAAGTGTGCCATTTTCAGCCAAATCAAGCAGCCTGTCTTTCTTGTTTCTAATTTTTAGAAGTTCGTTTTCGGCCTGTTTAATCTCTCTTATTAGATCATCATGCTCCTTTATATTCGGTAAAGCATCCTTTGCGGCCTGTTCAATCCGAGGCAAATCGCCAAGCATCTGGAAGATGTCCTCAATCACAGCCTCTTCAATAATATCGGCTGGGATGGAAGTGAAGCTTTTACAGCATACGTTTCTTGGATGTCTGTAATAGCGCTTTCGATTATGATTTGTATCTCCGAATATTGCATGGCTGCATTCACCGCAAAGAATCATCCTTGCTAAGAGGTATTGATTTTTTGTCTGCCCATGAGCATAGGTTTTATTCGCTTCTGAACGTTGGTGAATTTTTGTGATGGTTTCTTCCGGCAATAACCGCGGAATCTTTATGGTGACAGTTTCATCGATGTTGCATCGCTTCGACACAAACCTTTGTTCCCATGTATCGCCTGATCTATGTTTAAGAAGTTTGTTTAAATTTGGGTGATTCATATTATAAGATTTGGCTATCAAAACCATGCTCTCTCCTTCTAAATATCGCCTTGCCGCATCTATAATTATCCTCTGCTTTTCCTGATCTATTGCCCATCCATGCTCTTTGTCATAGGTTCTTCCGAAAGGTAGTTGGCCACACGTTGGATGGCCTTGCTTAGCTCTGTGAATTTTGTTTAGGATGGATTTTCTACTTTGTTCAACAGCTTGTGTCCTACCCATAAGGACATAGAGTGCAACAAAAAAATAATCGCTTGTGTTAAAAAGATCGTATTCTTTTGTCCGAACAAAAAACTTTACATGATTATCTCTCAGAATTTTCAAACCCTGCTCGCTTACAAGATTATCGCGGCTCCACCGATCAATAGACCAAACGATAACAGCATCAAATTTATTTTGCTGGGTGTCTCTGATTAACTGGTCAAGGATTTTTCGCTCGTAATCCGGCGTGCTGTGTTCTTGTCCAGCATACCATTTATAAATCTCGCCCCCCATGGCCTTAATATCAGCTTCAAGATCGGTTCTTTGCGTCTTAAGCGACTCACCTTGCTGCTCTTGTTTTTCTGTAGAAACACGAAGCAATGGCGCAAATCGTAAACCCCTGTTAATCACTATTTTGCCTCCTTTTATCTCTCAATATTATTCTAACTCCTCTCTTGAAAAATCGGTCATTTAATGTGAAAAAATTTTTTCTGGGTTACAATTCTTTTACCAGTTTGGAGTCGATCTTGTTTTTCCTCAGAAAATTATACAAATTCGTAATAGTGGTTTTATATCGTTTTGCAATGTATGTTTTGGTGCTTCCATTATTGAGCAATGCGACAATTTCTGGTTTGAAGTCATCCAGTTTACTTTTACCAGGGCCTTTCGGACGGCCTAATAACCGACCTTTTGCCTGAGCTGCCTTCAATCCTTCTCGTGTTCGTGCGCTAATAAGATCACGTTCAATTTGTGCAGCGATACTGAAAATCATCGCCATAAGTTCGCCTTGAAATCGTCCATTCAATTCAAACCCATTTTTGACATCGTAAATCAAAATTCCTTTGTCTTTAGCAACGGCTATGCAAGACATTATATCAACCATTGACCTGCCTAGCCGGGAAAGCTCCGGCACAATAAGCCTATCACCTTCGCTTAGCTCATCAATAATCTGTTTTACCTTTCGATCTTTCCAGGGTTTTGTACCTGATATTTTTTCTGAAACAAACTCTACCGTGCCGAAAGCCCGAACATTAGCAAATTTGAGAATGTCGATCTTGTTTTTTTCTGTGTCTTGATCTTCTGTGCTGACCCTAAGATAGGCGATGTTGCGACTTTCTTTTTTCGCCTTCTCTTTTTTTTTAATTCGCGACATCCCGCGCTCCTTCATAAGAAAATATATTATTTATACTTTTAATATATATTAATGATGTAAGAAAATCAATGTTTTTCTTTTTATAATATTAATTAAATAAAATGAACATTTTCTTATTATTGCGGTGCGTCATCTTTCCTTTTCCACCGTATTAAGGATATTATAACATGACTGTTCAAAATTTCCGGAGTTAATCTTAATGCACTATTGTCGTGTAATATCAACGCATTGCAAAATTGATTATTGATCTTTGCATGGAGTTTTGATCGAAAGTGGAATTGGAAAATTTGTAACTAATCAATGAATATTAAAATGGGGTTTTATAGATAGTAGCTGTTGAAGATAAATTGGCGATTTTTTAAAAGAATTTACGACGAAGTTATGTTAAATTATTTATAAAAGTTAAAATGGTCGTTCGATATTTTATGGTGTTCTTGACGGGGTAATTGTTGACCTTCAAATCCTATAAGTTAAGGGTGCCAAGGTAATTGTCATATTCATTCATATTTTCGTTATCAAGAAAATCCACCGAATATGTGTCGCTTTCAACATAAATGTGAACCTTATTTGTTATGCAATCAAGAAGGATATAACCAGCGCTATTTTGAGTTATAGTATTGTACCCATCATAATAATTTAAATGTTTAGAGTTTGCTTCTCCTATAATGATCATATCTGGATTCATTGCGTCCAATAGTTTTTGGGGAATGCTTCCGCTGGATCTGCCATGATGAGGGGCAAAAAGAATATTTACTTTAGGTAAGTTCAAATTGTCTTTAATGTTATCCATAAAATCAGTTTCCAAATCACCCATCCAAAGAATCGTTGCACCATCTTGGAAACTATATTTAATAATTGGAGAAATATTATTCGGGTTTTCTCCATCTTTTGCCAATATTAGTGAATCTTTAAAATATTTATTACTAGTTATCGGCCACAAAATATTTATTCCTGAGCTTCCTCGAACGTCATCAGTCTGATTCATCCATTTTCTGCTGCACCCTTTTTCAATATAAAATGACTTCTTATCCGAGTCTCTAAGCTCACAATATTTTTTAAAGTCTGTGGTCTCGTCCTCTTTTGTCGCTTCAT
>CAYYBK010000016.1:0-19032 GCA_964470015.1 uncultured Syntrophales bacterium | reverse complement strand
AAAGCAAATGCATCCGAGTTTAAAAAAGAAATAATTAAAGAAGGAACGGATCAGGCCAAGGCGATCGTTGATGCTGTGCGCAATGAAATTCCGCTCCTCAATCAGGAGTTTGAGCAAAAGATGAATAAGGAAATGGAGGCCGCCCGTCGAATTCTTGCAAGTCAATCGCGGAAACTGTCCTTAGAGATTTCCCATAAGGTTTTGGGGAGGCCGGTGCAATGAAAAAATCATGCAAATCAATTAATCTGTCATTGTTGCTTTCTATTCTGTTTCTCTTTTTGGCATCAGCTGCCTGCGCCTCCGGCGGAGGAGAGGGAAGTCATGATGGAAGCAAGTGGTTCGATTTTTTCTGGAAAACGCTTGATTTTGTTGTCCTCGTTGTTTTCCTTTACTGGCTTTTAGCGGCTAAAATAAAAGATTTTTTTGTCGGACGCCGTCAGGGCATCAAGGATTCACTGGAAAAAACGGCCCAGCAGAAGAATGATGCGGAAATTAAATTTAGGGAATATTCGGAAAAAATCGATAAGGCTTCAGCGGAAATCGACGGTATTTTTGAAATGATTAAGGCTCAGGGTGTCGCCGAAAAACAGAAGATTATTGAAGATGCCGAAAAAATCGCCAGGAAGATGAAGGAAGATGCGCAGATGCGGACACAGCAGGAATTGAAAAAGGCGTCCGATCAGTTGCGTGCGGAAGCGGTGCAGCTGTCTGTTCAAATGGCGGAAGAAATCTTAAAAAGAAATATTACTGCGCAGGACCACGAAGTGATGGTCAGGGAATACATGGATAAGGTGGTGAGCAAAAATTGATCAGCAACATTTCCAAGCGCTATGCGCGCGCTTTTTTTGAAATTGCGGCGGAAGAGAAACAGCTGGAAAAATATTATAAAGATCTTTGCGAATTTTCTTCTATTATTGTTAAAGACAAAACTTTGCGGGAATTTCTGGCCAACCCGGTATTCGAGCAGTCAATCAAGAAGGGTGTTGTCGAAAAGATCATCGGCAAACTTCAACTATCCGGTATTACTATAAATTTCTTGAAGCTGCTGGTTGACAAGCAGAGAATAGAATTATTGCCGGATATCGAAGTCTGCTACAGGCAAATGATGGATGAGGCTTTGAAAAAAGTTAGAGTCAATGTAAAAACCGCTTTTCCCCTCTCTGCCGAAATGCAGTCTTATATAGGTTCGCATCTGGAAAAATTAACCGGCCGGCAGGTGGAAATGACTGTGGAAAAAGACCCCGCCCTTCTGGGAGGAATAGTTATCGGGGTTGGCGATACACTCTACGATGGCAGCATCAAAAATCAATTGAACAATATGAGGAATCTCTTAGGGGAGGCAAGATAAAGCATGGAAACAATTAAGGCGGAAGAAATCAGTCAAATCATTTCTGAGCAAATTAAAAGCTATGAAAAAAAGCTGGATATAAGTGAGACCGGGACCGTTTTGTCGGTTGGCGACGGTATTGCGAGAATTTACGGCGTGCAAAATGCAATGGCAATGGAGCTTCTGGAATTCCCCGGAGGCATTCTCGGTATGGTTCTCAATCTGGAAACAGACAATGTCGGTGTTGCCGTTCTGGGGGAAGTTACCCACATCAAGGAAGGCGACACGGTGAAACGGACGGGTAAAATTGCCCAGGTGCCGGTTGGCGAGGCGCTGCTGGGGCGCATTATCGATGCCACAGGCAAGCCGCTGGATGGTAAAGGACCTATTGAAACCAAAGAGTTCCGGCGTATCGAGATGGTTGCTCCCGGCGTTATTAATCGGCAGCCGGTTAATGAGCCCATGTACACGGGTTTGAAAGGCATCGACGCCATGACTCCGATCGGACGCGGTCAGCGCGAATTGATCATTGGCGACCGGCAGATCGGCAAGACGGCAATTTGTGTTGATGCGATCATCCGGCAGAAGGATACCGGGATCAAATGTATTTATGTCGCTATCGGCCAGAAAAAATCCACCGTGGCCCAGGTTGTGGAAAATTTGAGAAAGCACGATGCAATGTCTTATACCTGTGTTGTTGCCGGTTGTGCGAGCGATCCCGCAACTCTCCAGTATATCGCTGCTTATGCCGGATGCAGCATCGGTGAGTATTTCCGGGACAACGGGCAGGATGCCTTGATTATTTATGACGATTTGTCTAAACAGGCTGTTGCTTACCGTCAGATTTCATTGCTGCTTAGACGTCCGCCCGGACGTGAAGCCTACCCCGGTGATATTTTTTACAATCACTCGCGTTTGCTGGAGCGCGCCGCACGCGTAAATAAAGAACTGGGCGGCGGTTCGCTTACGGCTCTGCCGGTCATTGAAACCCAGGCCGGTGACGTTTCCGCTTACATTCCGACGAACGTTATTTCGATTACCGACGGGCAGGTCTTCCTGGAACCGAATCTTTTTTATTCCGGTATCCGTCCGGCCATCAATGTCGGTATATCGGTTTCGCGAGTCGGCGGTGCGGCCCAGGTTAAGGCAATGAAACAGGTTGCCGGAACTTTGAAGCTTGATCTGGCCCAGTACCGTGAGCTGGCGGCATTCGCTCAATTCGGCAGTGATCTGGACAAATCGACGCAGGCACAACTGGACCGCGGCATGCGGCTTGTTGAATTGTTGAAGCAACCGCAGTTCCAGCCGATGTCCCTTTCCAAGCAGGTTGTCGTGCTGTTTGCCGGAACCAGAGGATTCATCGATAAATATGAAGTGGTAAAAGTTCGCGCCTATGAGCAGCAGCTGCTGAGCTTTGTGGAATCCAAGCATCCGGAAATAATGAAAGAGATTGAAGAGAAAAAAGTCATTTCTCCTGAGCTGGAAAAGAAAATGAAGGAAATGCTGACCGAATTTGATGCTGTTTTTGTAGCCGAATAAATCTGAAACTAAGTTAGTTGGGGAGAATTCTGCAGTGGCTTCACTGAAAGATATAAAAAGAAAAGTAAGTGCTGTTCAAAAAACCAAGCAAATAACGCGGGCCATGAACATGGTGGCGGCGTCGAAATTTAAAAACGCCCAGTTGAGAATGGAGAATTTCCGCCCTTATGCGGGCAAGTTCATGGACGTTCTCAACAGTTTGGCTCTGCGCGTCGAATCAATAACACACCCGCTTTTGGCAGTGCGCGATCCCAAAAGAATAAGAATAATCTGCATGACGTCCGATCGCGGTCTTTGCGGCGGCTTTAATGCCAATTTGATCAAGTCCGTGGAAAGATTTATGCGCGAAAAAACCAAGGAAGGCAAAGAAATATCCTTGATTACCGTCGGGCGCAAGGGAAGGGATTTTTTCCGGAAAAAATCCAATATCATTGCAGAGCGTACTGATGTCTTAAGCAGATTCGATATGACTTTAGCCGTTTCCGTTTCCGAAGAGGTAATCGCGCCCTTCATCAAAGAGGAATATGACGAGCTTTATTTGATTTACAATCAGTTTATCAATGTATCCGTGCAGCGGCCGACGGTTGTCAGGTTGTTTCCCCTGCCTTCAATCGGGCAAAATGCTGACGTTGATCCGGAAAAATATCTTGATTATGTTTATGAACCGTCCGAAGAGGTTTTATTGCAGAGACTCTTGCCCATGTATGTGCATGTTTTGATTTATCGCGCGCTGCTCGAAACTTCGGCGGGCGAAAACGGGGCGCGGATGGTGGCGATGGATAATGCTACCAGCAACTGCGAAGAATTGATAAGTTCTTTGACGCTGAAAATGAATAAAGCAAGGCAGGCGGCGATTACGGCCGAGCTGATGGATATTGTCGGCGGCACCGAAGCTTTGGCTAAAGGGTAAAATATTTTTGCAGTGTATTGCTGCGGATAAAATTTATTAATACGACTATTGGTGAGGAGATAGTTATGAATACAGGAAAAATCGTACAGGTTATCGGGCCGGTTGTGGATGTGGCGTTTGAGGAGGGAAAGCTGCCCAGTATTTTAAATGCAATTACCGTGACCAACCCTGCCATTAATGATCAGGAAGATAATCTGATTATTGAAGTTGCACTGCATTTGGGAGACAACGTTGTCCGCTGCATCGCGATGGATATTACCGACGGCCTTGTCCGTGGGATGAAGGCAAAAGATACCGGTAAGCCCATTATGGTTCCCGTCGGAAAAGAATGTTTGGGAAGAATTCTGAACGTGGTTGGCCGGCCGGTTGACGGTCTCGGTCCGGTCGATGCTGTAAATATGGCGCCGATTCACAGGGAGTCGCCCACTTTCATGGATCAGGAAACATCCGTTCACGTTCTGGAAACAGGCGTCAAAGTTATCGATCTTCTGGTTCCGTTTCCCCGCGGCGGCAAGATGGGCATGTTCGGCGGCGCCGGTGTCGGTAAGACCGTTGTTATGATGGAAATGATCCATAACATCGCCATGCATCATGGTGGAATTTCAGTTTTTGCCGGTGTGGGCGAAAGAACCCGTGAAGGAAACGACCTCTACCTGGAAATGAAGGATTCGGGAGTTATCAAGCAGGCGGCGTTGATTTACGGGCAGATGACCGAGCCTCCCGGAGCCAGGGCGAGAGTTGCCTTGACGGGACTGGCGGCGGCGGAATATTTCCGCGATCAAGAAGGACAGGATGTGCTTTTGTTCATTGATAATATATTCCGTTTTACCCAGGCCGGTTCGGAAGTTTCGGCTCTCTTGGGACGTATGCCTTCCGCGGTCGGTTATCAACCGACTTTGGCGACGGACTTGGGTGAACTTCAGGAACGTATTACTTCGACAACAAAAGGATCGATCACGGCCGTGCAATGCGTTTACGTGCCTGCCGACGACTTGACCGACCCCGCTCCGGCAACAACTTTTGCGCATCTGGACGGAACGGTTGTTTTGTCGCGGCCCATCGCCGAACTAGGTATTTATCCGGCTGTCGATCCGCTCGATTCCACGTCGCGTATTCTGGATCCTGTTGTTTTGGGTCAGGAGCACTATCAGGTTGCCAGACAAGTACAGGTAACGCTTCAGAAATACAAGGATCTGCAGGATATTATCGCTATCTTGGGCATGGATGAACTTTCGGAAAACGATAAGCTGACCGTCAGCCGTGCCCGTAAAGTTCAGCGTTTCCTGTCGCAGCCTTTCTTTGTGGCCGCGCAGTTTACCGGTACGGAAGGCAAGTTCGTACCTGTCGCCGAAACCGTCCGCGGGTTCAAGGAAATACTGGAAGGCAAGCATGATGATCTGCCGGAGCAGGCGTTCTGGATGGTTGGCGGTATTGAAGAAGCCGTCGAAAAAGCGAAGCGTCTTGCCCAATAAGAGAGGAAGCAGATGTCGGAAGAATTAATATTGGAAATTGTGACTCCGGAGAGAATGGCCTTTAACGGAGGGGTGGAAGAGGTCACCATTCCCGGAACGGAAGGCGAGTTCGGGGTCTTACGGGGGCATGAGGCATTTTTAACCTCCGTGGATATCGGTGAATTAAGTTTTATAAAAGAAGGCAAAAAAACATACTATGCCATCAATACCGGATATGCGGAAGTTACAGCGCACAGAGTGACCGTCCTGATTGAGACAGCCGAAAGGTCGGACAGTATTGATAAGGACAGAGCCACCAGAGCAAAAGAGAATGCGGAGACCCGTCTGTCCAAGCTGTCCAAGGATGATTTCGAATTCGAGAAAAATCGTCTGGCTTTGGAAAGAGCGATAAACCGCATAAGTGTCGCCGGGAAGTAAAATAAACTTGTTTTAAATATCAGCGGCAGCGCATATTTCCAGTGCGTTGCCGTTTTTATTTCTGCCTGCAATAATTCATCAAGGAGCCGGTTATGGATTTTTTCTTTAAGCCTCGCTCTGTTGCCGTTATCGGTGCCACCGCTAATCCGCTGAAAGGCGGTAATGCCATAGTTAAAAATTTGCTTACCGGCTTTAGCGGTCGCGTCTATCCCGTCAATCCCAAGTATCGGGAAATTGAAGGACTTACCTGTTACCCGTCACTGCGGCAAATTCCAGCTGTAGTGGATTTAGCCATTGTTTTTGTCCCGGCCGGGCAGGTTCTTCCTGCCGTCGAGGAATGCGCCGCCTGCTCAATCCCCGGCGTGATGATCGAATCGGGAGGTTTTGCCGAGGCCGGTGCGGACGGCCAAACGTTGCAGCGACAGCTAAAAGAACTGGCGGATAAAACGGGCATCCGCCTGTGGGGTCCGAACTGCATGGGACTGGTGGATGCGGTAAGCGGAAACATTTTTTCTTTCATGGAGCACAACTCCGTCAAAAAAGGGTTTACCACCGGAAAAGTTTCCCTGGTTGTGCAGAGCGGCATGCTCTCCGCCGGATTTCTTGTGGATATAATGAGCAACGGTGTCATGGGCATCAGTAAGGTTTGTTCCATCGGGAATAAAATAGATGTTAATGAAAACGATCTTGTGGCCTATCTGCGCGATGATCCGGATACCGGCGTGATCGGCCTTTATCTGGAGTCGATTACCGACGGCCGCAGATTCGTTGAGCTTTGCCGGCAATGTACCAAACCGGTAATCGTCATGAAAGGCGGAAAGAGTCCGAAAGGCGCCGCGGCCGCAATGAGCCATACGGCCTCCCTTGCCGGTAACCAGCGCGTGCTGGCCGGTGTGCTTGCCCAGGCTGGTATTTTCGAGGCAAATGATTTCAAACAATTGACGGACCTATGCCGCTCATTGGCTGTTTATCCGCGGCGTCCCGCCGGAAACGGTCGTGTAGCCGTTATCACTTACAGCGGCGGCGCCGGAATCGTTGCCGCCGATTTTATGGATAAAATGAATCTCCCCGTTGCCGAATTGTCGGCCGAAACAAAAAATGAATTGCAGAAGCTCTTTCCCGCCTGGATGCCACCTGCTAATCCGGTGGATATCTGGCCGGCAATGGAAAAAAAGATGGGAACGGGTGTAGATGTCTATGAAGAGAGCATGAAAGCTGTTCTTGCGGATCCGGGAGTGGATGCGGTTTTGCTGATCGGCTTTGCCGGTAATGCCCGCCTTAAATTTAATCTGGCGGCGGCTGCCGCCCGGGCGAAAACGGCCGGCAAGCCGCTTTTCGTTTGGCTTTTAGGGTTGCGGAATGAAACGTTTCGCCTGCAAAAAAAAGCTCTTGCATTGGAAGTTCCTTTATTTCAGGAACTTTACCGTACCGTCGAATGTCTGCGGGCCGTCTTTCAGCCGCGTGCGGCGCTGCCGCCGGCAGTTGTTGATTCCGTGTCCGCCGCGGCAAAAATGCCGTCTGGGCTTATCCGGATACTGGCTTCGGCCGCCGGGCCGCTTGATGAATATCTCTCCAAGCAGATTTTGCTTGCGCACGGTATCCCCACCGTACAAGAACAGCTTGTCGGAAAAGTCGATGAATGCCTGGCTACCGCCGACGTAATCGGATATCCCCTGGTCATGAAAGGAATCGTTCCCGGCGGCGTTCATAAGACAGAGATGGGGCTGGTCCGATTGGGAGTTGCCGGCCGGGAAGCGGTAAAGGCGGAATTTCATGCCTTGATGGAAAAAATGAAACACAAGGGCAAGGTGCTGCTGCAACAGCAGGCGGCGGGAAAAGTAGAATTGATTTTGGGCCTTCTCCGCGATCCGCAATTTGGTCCCTGCGTCATGCTGGGCATTGGCGGCATCATGGCGGAGGTTTTCAATGAAACGATTTTTGCGCTGGCTCCCCTGTCGCGGCAGGATGCACTGGGCCTGCTGGCAAGATTTCGCGGGCAACAACTGCTGAACGGTTTTCGCGGAGCGCCGCCCGTTGACCGGGATAAGCTTGCCGCCATACTAATAGCTTTGGGAAACATCGGGCTTTGCTATCCCCGCATAGCGGAAATTGATATAAATCCGGTGATTGTAACGGCGGCAGGAGCTGTCGCCGTTGATGCGACGATAGTACTGAAGTAGCGGCCTGATTTATCCGGGAAGCGGTATCAGCGGTACTGTTTCGTTTTCCCTCATCCTGCAGCGGCGTACGCCGGCGCAGATTTATTCCGCAGAGATATCGGTTATTTCAAAGTTTCTGCTGCCGCCGGGCGTTGTAACGTTGATTTCGCTGCCGATGGCTTTGCCGATCAAAGCACGGCCGATCGGAGAGGTTACCGAAATTTTGTTTTGATTGATATCCGATTCCAGCGGGCCGACCAGCTGATATTTTATTTCTTCACCGCTGTCGGTGTCGACAATTGTTACGTGACAGCCGAATACCACCTTGTCATTGCTCTGTGCTTTGAGAACAATCACGTTGGACATGGCGAGATTGTTTTCCAGCTCCTGAAGTTTTCCGTGCAGATAGGACTGTCTTTCTTTGGCGGCCGTGTATTCGGCATTTTCGGAGAGATCCCCCTGGGCGCGCGCGACTTCGATGTCCCTTATATTTTCAGGAATAGATTTGGTTTTCAGAATTTCCAAATCTTTCTTTAATTTTTCAAAACCGGCCTTGGTAATGGGCACCTTTTCCATAGTTGCTCCAGTAATTAATTGTTTTACCTTGCACTGATGTGATTATTTTGTTCAACAACAGGCGAGTAGTTTCCTTTAATTTTGCTTTAATCGAGAATAACGGCAGTGTCAAGAAACATTTGTTGGCTGTAGTTCGGTGTTTGTGGTATTTGAATCCGGCGGAAGGCGGAAGGGAATTCCACGATGCGCGATAAGTTTAATCGGGAAATAAATTATTTAAGGGTTTCCATAACCGATCGCTGTAATTTGCGCTGTAGTTATTGCCGGCCGGAAGAAGGGATTTCCCTGAAGAGCCACGATGATATTCTCCGTTACGAAGAAATCATCAAAGTCGTTAACGTTGCGGTGAAGATGGGGCTGGTCAAAGTCAGGGTAACCGGTGGGGAGCCCTTGCTGCGCCGCGGATTTGTTGAATTTCTTGTTGCGCTCAAGAAAATTACAGCACTGCAGGATATCAGCATTACGACAAACGGCGTTCTGCTGGAAGAATTTGCCCGGAGTATTTTTGCTGCCGGCGTGCACCGGATCAATATCAGCCTCGATTCGCTGGATAAAATAAAATATGCGCGCATCACCAACGGCGGCAACCTGGATGACGTTTTGCGGGGTATTGCCAAGGCCGCCGAAATCGGCTTCGCGCCGATTAAGATTAATACGGTGGCGATCAAAGGCTTTAACGAAGATGAAGTCCTGTCCTTTGCCCAGTTGGCAGCGGAAGAACCTTTTCAGGTGCGCTTCATTGAACTTATGCCGTTACGTCAGAACGATGCTGATTACAGCGATGGTTATCTGCCCGCGCAGCATTTGATGCAAGAAATCGGCCGACGCTACAAGTTGGAGCCGCAGCCAGGCCAGAGAAGCAGGGCGGACGGCCCCGCCAGAATCTTTAAAATAAAAGGCGGAAACGGGGAAATCGGGTTCATTAATCCGATTAGCGGTCATTTTTGTGCAACCTGTAACCGTCTGCGGCTGACCGCCGATGGAAAACTGCGGCCCTGTCTGCTGCACGACGAAGAGGTCGATCTCAAAAAAGCGCTGCGGGAAAGCGGCCGCGATACGGAACTGGAGAGTCTTGTCCGGGAAGCGGTATTGTTAAAGCCGCGGCAGCACAACCTTGCCCTGATCAACCGGCGTTTTAAATGTCAACGCGCAATGTCCGCGATCGGCGGCTGAAAATCGGCATTCAATCCGATACATTTTTTTTAAAATGAGGTATAATTTAAACATGATTCCTGAACTGCATCAGTTCGGAATGTTGATGCCCGGGTATCTTTAAAAACAGCACCGCCGCAGTCGGCGTTGTTTTCAAAAACCGCCGACGGGAAAAAGTATGCCGGGTTTTTGTGCGTAACGATGATTCAAGGACGGATATAATGGATGGCGATGAAAAGAAAACTGATTTACCTGCCGAACGTTTGAACAAATCATTCCGCAGCTATATTTTTTCCCGGCAGCGAGATTTGATCCTGGAATTGGTTGCCCCTCAATCCGGCGAAAGGGTTCTGGTGGTTGGTGGCAATGCCGGTGATTACTTGACGATTTTCCGGGAGAAGTGGTGCCTGGTTGCGGGTTTTGTTTCCTCCGCACAAAATCCGCAGTCTGTCCGGAAAGAGCGGGAAGTTAGTGTTGACCTGCAAGCGGGTAACCCGGAAGATCTGCCGTTTTCCGATGATGAATTTGATGTCGTTGCCGTTATTAACACCCTGGAGACTGCCCGTGACCCTCAAAAAGCAGTTGCCGAAGCAGTGCGCATCTGCCGGGGCCGGATTTTTATCGGTTTTTTAAACAAATATTCCGTTGCCGGAACACAGCATAGCATGAAAGAGCTTTTAGGATTTTCTCCGGAGGAAAAAATCCGCCTATTCAGCATTGACGAAATTAAAGGAATGGCTAGCAGTATAATTGGCGCGCAGGATTTTAACTGGGGCAGCGTTATCTACTTCCCCGCGGTCGTTTATGACATTTCCACCGAACTGGAAGAATTGGTCCCGCACCGGAAGAACCCGCTGGGTGCTTTTGCCGGTCTTACTTTTCCGGTGAAATACACTTATCGCACGGTACAAAATCCTGTTTTGGAATCATACGAGATCAAAGCCGATACCCAGGTCACTGCCCCCGGGGCGCTCCATGGAACATTAAGGGAGGCCGGGAAATGATCCGGGAAGCGTTGCTTTATGAAAAGCTGGCCGACAACCTTGTGCGCTGTAACTTGTGTGCGCACGGGTGCACGATTAAACCGGATCGGCGCGGTATTTGCGGTGTGCGCGAAAATAAAAACGGGGCTCTTTATTCGCTTGTTTATGGAACAGTAATTGCGGAAAATATCGACCCGATTGAAAAAAAACCTTTTTTTCACGTTTATCCCGCATCGAAATCCTATTCCATTGCCGCCGTTGGCTGCAATTTTAGTTGTGAATTCTGCCAGAATCATGAAATTTCGCAGATGCCGCGCTCCGCGCGGCTGATTATGGGCAAAGACATTACGCCCGAAGAAATTGTAGCACATGCCGTAAAGAGCGGATGCAGAACAATTGCCTACACTTACACCGAACCCACCGTGTATTTTGAACTTGCTTATGAAACGGTGCGGCTGGCAGCGGCTGCAGGCATGAAAAATGTTTTTGTCACCAACGGTTTTATGTCTTTAAAGGCTCTGGAAAAAATCGGACCATACCTTACTGCCGCCAATGTGGATCTGAAATCCTTCCGGGAAGAATTCTATCGAAAAAGCTGCGGGGCGCGGCTACAGCCTGTTTTAGAGAGTCTGCAAAATATGAAAAAGAGCGAAATCTGGGTGGAGATTACCACCCTGCTGATTCCCGGGTTGAACGACAGCGGTGAAGAACTTAAAGATATCGCCGGTTTTATTAACGATTTGGGAAAAGAAACGCCCTGGCATATCAGCCGTTTCCATCCGCAATTTAAAATGCTCGATAAGCCCGTAACACCCGTTTACCTGCTGCACCGCGCCCGCGAAATAGGCAGGACGGCAGGGCTGAAATACGTTTACAGCGGAAACGTGCCGGGCGATGCAGGCGAAAATACTTATTGCTGCCGTTGCGGTCAACTCTTGATAGAACGCTGCGGCTTCCGCGTGACCGCCGCTAATCTCAACGCAAATAATGTATGCAACTGTTGTGGCACACCTTTGGAAGGTATTTTCCGGTAGACGACACGACAGGAACTTAGTTCTCTTCCCACCGCAAATCATTTTCAGTAAAACGCTGCGCCAGTACTTCGCGGGCCCGGGCGGCATACGATTCCGGAACGAAAATACGCACTTCACCCAACCCATCGACGTCCAAAGAGTACGATATGACGCCGATTGCCTCGTACTGCAGACGCGCCGGGATATCGTCGGTTTCCAAACGGCCCAATATTATCCGGGCGTTAACCATTCCCGCCGCCCGGCATACAACAATCCAATTTTCTTCCGCCATAAGCTTCATCCCGTCTTGTTGGCAATGGATTCGGGTTTTATTATAGCGATAAGCCTTATTAAAATCAACGCTGCCAGCCCCAAAACAAATTTTTGCTTCCCGATTGAGGATAATTGCCCGCATGGAAAAACATATTTGCCGGATAAGAGCAGACGGCAGAATTCCGGTGGAACCGGGGATATTTTTTAGAAAAAACTGCGAGACGTTGAAAAAGACCAAAGCACTATATGTTGTGGTATAAATACTTGATTAATACATTTTGTTGTATTTTTTCTTTACAAAGGTAGTTTCTTTTGTTAAGCTTTCAAAAATTAAGGGAAAAATGTTAAAGACGGCTTATGAATTTAAAAAGATTGGAAATATCCGGTTTTAAATCATTCCGCGATAAAACGGTCCTCGATTTTTCCGCCGGCGTTACGGCAATCGTCGGTCCAAACGGCTGCGGAAAGTCGAACGTCGTCGATGCCATCCGCTGGGTTATGGGGGAACAGCGGGTTAAGGCATTACGCGGCAAAAAAATGGATGATGTCGTCTTTAACGGCAGCCAGGATTCCGCTCCGGTCAGCATGGCGGAAGTAACCATGACGCTGTCTTCGAACGGCCAGAGTTTCACCGGCGCCTATGCGGAAATGACGGAAGTTTCGATTACCCGCCGGGTTGTGCTCGACGGCGACAGTGAATATTACATTAATCGCGCGCCCTGCCGCCTGCTTGATGTCAGAGAATTTTTTATGGGATCCGGGGTTGGTGCCCGGACTTATTCCATCGTCGAGCAAGGCAGTGTGGCCAGTATGGTTGAAGCCAAGCCGGAAGACAGAAGATTGTTCATCGAAGATGCGGCGGGCGTCTCCAAATATAAAAGCCGCAAAGACGCCGCTGTCCGCAAAATGGAAGCAACCAGAATAAACGTGCAGCGTCTCAACGATATCATCAGGGAAGTTAAAACCCAGCTCAATGCCATTTCCCGTCAGGCCAAGCGGGCGGAGCAGTATAAGGAAATAAAGAAACGCATCAGGGAAACGGAAATAACTCTTGCGCTGCAGAACTATACAGAGATTATAGAAAATGGTTTGTCTCTGCAAGCGGTACGTAACGACCTGCAAAACCGCAATGCAAGTATCCGCGCCGATCTGGAAGCCAGGGAATCAGCACTGGAAGAGATGAAGGCGGTTCTGCTGGAAAATGAGGAGTTGATCAATAAATACCGGCAGGAACTTTATGAAGTCAGAAATTCCATAAATATTAAGGAAAAGAACATTGAATTTTCCCGCCGGCAGATAACCGATGCCGCGGAGCGTAAAGCGAAAGACAATACCGAAATAGATATTCTGCGGGTAAAGAAGGCCGGGCTGTTGCAGGAAATGGAAAATCTGCAGAAGACGGCGGCCGAGGCGGACGGACGGGTTGCCGCCCTGAAGGCGGAACTCGATGAAGGGCGGCAAAGAATCCAGCAACTCAGCGATGCCGATAAAGAGCTTAACAGCCGGTTGGAGGAAAAAAAGATCCTTTACATCGATGCCGTAACGGAAAAGGCAAAGCTAAAAAACATGACGTCTCTTCTGGCAAAGAGCATCGATGATTTAAAAAGACGGGAAGAAAGAGAAAATCGCGAAATAACAGAAGATAAAAGGAGATTGGGGGAACTTGCCGGCAAGCTACAATCCATCAGGGAAGAGCTGCTGCGTGAGGAGGAAGAATTCATTGGTCTTCAGGACAGAAAAGAAACAATAGCGGAGGAATTGGAAAAGGCAAAAACCGATTTGCAGTCCGTGGAAGAGCGGATTGCCGGAATCAAGGAGGAAACCGGCAGCAAAACATCCCGTCTCGATTCTTTGCAGGAATTCCAGGAAGCATACAGGTGGTCCAACGACGGTATCAAGGAAATTATTGAAAAACAGGAAAGCCGCGATAAATTTTACGGCGTGGTTGCCGATCACATCAATGTCCCCCGGGAATATGAAGCGGCAGTTGAGGCGGTGCTGGGCGACAAGCTCCAGTACGTGGTGGTGAAAAGCCAGGAAGACGGCGTGAGAGCCATTGATTATCTTAAAAACTATCGGCTGGGACGGGGCAGTTTTGTTCCGGTGGAATTGAGAAAAAATGCTGCGGAAACAAGCAGCGCCGAACATCTGCAGGAAGCGGAGCCTTTGCTGCGTAAAGTCAACTTTAATGAAGACTTCAGACAGATTGCTGATTGCCTGCTGGGGGATGTCCTTCTTACGCCGAGCATCACCAGCGGAATCAATCTTTGGAAAAAGAACGGCTTCCGGGGTACTTTTGTCACTCCGGAAGGCGATACGATCAGTCCTCACGGCGTGCTTACGGGCGGCAGCGGTTCCGCGGTGGAAAAGAGTCTGTTGTCCACGAAACGCGAAATAGCGGAACTGGGGAAAGATATCAGCGCTCTGGCCGAGGAACTGGTGATGCAGTCGGAACGGAAAAAGAAATTGACCGGTTTGGCCATGCAGTGGGAGGAAGAGCTCGGTCAGCTCAAAAGCAGAATTCACAAACTGGAAATCGACATCAACGGCCGGAAAAAAGATTGCGAGAGATTCGAAGATGAAACAGGCAGGTTAAAGCAGACGATTACCGCGCTGGAATTTAACCGCCAGAATATAAAAAACGAAGCAACCGAAGCCGAAACAAGATTAGGTACCATCGGCGCAGATGTTTTACGCAAAGAGGAAGAGGAAAAATCACTTAATGAAGTTATTTCCGCCTTCAACACCCAGCGCGTGCAATCCCGTGCGGCAATTGATGAACAGGAACGCCGTCTGACCGAAAAGAAAGTACTGCTTGCATCCCTGGAGGAGAAAAAAGACGCCGATTTGCGGACGGTATTGCGTCTGCAGAATAACATTGTTTCCATTGAAAGCGAAGTCAAGTCAAAAGAAGAAGAGATCGTTTCCTGTGAGCGGCAGCTGACGGCATTGACGGAAACGATTGCCGCGGACCAGACGGCCCTGCAGGAATTTTACCGTAACCTTGCCGCCCGCGAAACTGAATTAGCGGAGAAACAGGCCGGCAAAAATCGTGAAGATGAACAACTTCGGATGCAGGAAAACGAAATTAGAGAAGTTAAAAAGAAACTTGACGATTTGCGTAATCAGATCAACGAAATGGAAATTAAATGTCGTGAAGCGGCTCTGCACGGCGAGAATTTAAAGACTGCCGTGGCGGAGAAGCATAATGTTGCTTTGGAAAGCATGCTTTCTGAATTTACCCGGATTGACGCGGAAAAAGTATCCGAGCTGGCAACGCTGCTGGAGGCGGACAGGCAAAAGATAGATAACTTCGGAGAGGTTAATCTGCTGGCACTCAACGAGTATGAAGAGCTCGACAAACGTTATCAATTCTTATCCACGCAAATTTCCGATTTGAACGAATCCTTGAGTTCGCTGGAAAGAACGATTACGCGTATTAATAAAATTTCCCGGTCAAGATTTGCCGAAACTTTTGCCGCCGTTAATGCCTGCTTTAAGGAGGTCTTTGCCCATATTTTTCCCGGTGGTCACGGCGAACTGCTTCTGACCGATGAAAACGACTTGCTGGAAACAGGTGTGGATATTGCCATTCAGATTCCCGGCAAACGCGCGCAAAACGTCAGCTTGCTTTCCGGCGGGGAGAAGTCCGTAGCGGCCATTGCTCTTATTTTTGCCATTTTGATGTACCGTCCTACGCCGTTTCTAGTTTTGGATGAAGTCGATGCTGCTCTTGACGATGCCAATACCAATCTTTTCAACCGGTTGATAAAGGATGTTGCGAATAAATCTCAAGTGGTTATGATCACGCATAACAAGAGCACGATGGAGGTCGCCGATAGCCTCTTTGGTGTGACCATGCAGAAGCAGGGCATTTCTTCGCTGGTTTCGGTAAATCTTAATTAATCCCATCCCGTCCTTTACTTTTCCGGAGAAAATCGTTATTAGCAATTCGTTGCCCTTGCCGGGCGGCATTTATAGCGCTCCCGCCCGGGTCGATGAACGCCGGCCGGAGTCAAGAATAACCAATACTGGATGATGATTTATGGGTATTTTGGATAAACTGAAAGCGGGATTGATGAAGACCCGTGCGGTACTGACGACGGACATTGATGACCTTCTCTTCGGCGCAAAGGAACTGGATAAAAAATTATTTGATGAATTGGAGGAACTCCTGATCCTGGCCGATATGGGGCCGCAATTTGTCAACGCTATGATCAGCGATATTGAGGAGCGTCTGAGCCGTAAAGAGCTGAGCAACGCCGCCCAAATAAAAAATATTTTGCAGGAACGGATGGTGGCTATTTTACAGCAGATTGATCGACCTTTGCAGGTGCCGAAAGGACAGCCTTTTGTAATAATGGTTGTGGGGGTGAATGGCAGCGGAAAAACCACGACTATCGGCAAACTCGCCAATTTGCTGCGTAGTGAAGGTCATGAAGTTATGCTTGTTGCCGCCGATACCTTCCGGGCGGCGGCCATTGAGCAGTTGGAAATATGGGGGAAGCGGGTTGGTGCTCCGGTGCTCAAACAGAAAATGAATGCCGACCCGGCGGCGGTCGCGTTCGATGCACTGGGTAAAATTAAGTCCGGCTATACCGGAGTGGTAATAGTGGATACGGCCGGCCGGCTTCATACCAGAGTCAATTTGATGGAGGAATTGAAAAAAGTGAAGCGGGTGATAGGCCGTGAATTGACCGGCGCCCCGCAAGAAATATTGCTGGTTTTGGATGCCACAACCGGTCAGAATGCCATAATGCAGGCAAAAATGTTCAAGGAAGAAATCGGCGCCACCGGTATTGTCCTGACCAAACTCGACGGGACTTCCAAGGGTGGCGTCGTCGTGCGTATTGCGGGCGAACTAGCCCTTCCGGTACGGTATATCGGCGTGGGCGAAGGATTGGATGACTTGCGCTCCTTTGACAGCAGAGATTTTGTTTCCGCAATTATGGATTGAACGGGAAATGATGCAGGCGGGGTTTGATGAACAGAATCTTTGCCATAGGCGATATTCACGGCTGTTTTGATCAACTCCAAACGCTGATGCAAAACATAAGAATTGATCGGCAGAGCGATACGCTGGTTTTTATCGGCGACTACATTGACCGGGGAAAAGCCGTCAAGGAAGTTGTTGATTATGTGATTGGGCTGAAAAACGAATTGCCGAAAGTCATTTGCCTGCTCGGCAATCACGAGCGGATGTTCCTTGACTATCTCGAGGGCAGGGAAGAAGAAAACTATCTGTATAACGGTGGTAATGCCACGCTGGCTTCTTATGGCATCAGCCGTGTTGCGACCCCGAAGGCCAGGAAAGAAAAAGTTCCGGCGGAGCACATGTTGTTTTTTCGGTCGCTTTTGCCCTCTTATACAACAGCGGATTATATTTTCGTTCATGCCGGTTTGGCCCCCGGATTATCGCTCGCGGAACAGGCCGTCGATGACTTGCTGTGGATCAGACAGGAATTTATCTATTCAGATTATGATTTCGGCAAGACGGTTGTTTTCGGGCATACACCGCTGAAAGCTCCAATGATTACGCCGCAGAAAATCGGCATTGACACGGGGGCGGTGATGGGCGGCAAACTGACCTGTGTGGAATTGCCGCGGAATATAATTCATCAGGCTTAAAAATGAAAATTATTGAATGTGTTCCTAATTTCAGCGAAGGCTGCGATCAGGCAAAGATGGAAAAGATTGCCGCTGTGTTTGCATCTTTTCCCGGAGTGCGTCTGGTTGATTTCAGCGGCGATCCCGATCACAACCGCAGCGTTTTTACATTTCTGGGCCGGGCGGATGATGTGCTGGCGGCGGCTCTCGCGGCGGCCGGAAAGGCGCTGGAGGTAATCGATATGCGCAAGCAGAGCGGAGTTCACCCGCGGCTGGGAGCGGTTGATGTGGTGCCCTTTATTCCCTTAGCGGAAGCGACAATGAAAGATGCCGTCAGCCTCGCTCACCGTTTCGGGCAGCAATTTTACGAGCGGTTTGACGTTCCCGTCTATTTTTACGGTGCCGCCGCGCTTGTGCCGGCGCGCGCCGAATTGCCCAATGTCAGGCAGGGCGGTTACGAAGCACTGGAAAAGAAAATGACTGTTTTGCAGGACATCCCCGATGTCGGCGTGCCTTTATTTAACAAGCGTTCCGGGGCGACGGCGGTCGGCGCCCGCCCGCCGCTGGTTGCTTACAATATTAATTTGAACAGCAGTGATTTGAATCTGGCCCGGGAAATTGCATCCCGGATCCGGGAAAAAAATGGCGGTTTGAAGCATGTACGGGCTATCGGCGTCGGCTTAAAAAGCCGTGGCCTTGTGCAGGTTTCGATAAATCTGACTGATTATAAAAAAACACCCGTCAAACCAGTTTACGATTTGGTCCAGGCGCTGGCGGCGAACCACGGCGTCGATATTCTGGAATCGGAATTGATCGGCCTTGCTCCCGCCGCTGCTTTTGCCGGTGCGACCGCAGAATACCTTAAACTGAAAGATTACGATAAAAACCGCCTGGTGGAGACGTATTTAAAAAGCTTTTCCCTGTAATTTTTTATCTGATATTTTCGATCATTCCCGCTTTAGCCGCGCAAAAAGGTATAATTATTGACAGGCGGGGAAATGCATGTTAAAGCCGGAAGCCTCCGCTGCTGATAATGAGCGCTGCCCCTGTAGCTCAGAAGGATAGAGCAACGGATTCCTAATCCGTGTGCCGCGCGTTCGACTCGCGCCAGGGGCACCAACGATAACGGCTTCTGAAAAGAAGCCTTTTTTATCGGTGCTTTAAGATCAGAAAATATCTGCAGCTGCTTTGGAGCGATTTATTATGGGATTAATAAATCTGCTGTTCAGCGATCCGGCAACTTTTGTTGTCCTGTCCGTTCTGCTTTTGTATTCCGTAATTTTTCACGAACTGGCACACGGCTGGGTGGCATGGAAAATGGGCGATTCCACAGCCAAATGGCTGGGACGGCTGACACTTAATCCGCTCAGACATCTTGACCTTATCGGCAGTTTGATGCTTCTGATATTCGGTTTCGGCTGGGCGAAGCCGGTTCCCGTCAATCTGGAAAATATCGCCGACCGGCGCAAAGGGCTCATTTTTGTTTCCTCTGCGGGAATCATCGCCAACATTTGCTGTGCTTTTCTGGCGCTGCTTCTTTACCGTATTGCGGAACCCGGTAATGCCGGAATGCTGGAGCAGATTATTAATCTTTTCGCCCGGAT
>CAYYBK010000015.1:4845-19342 GCA_964470015.1 uncultured Syntrophales bacterium | reverse complement strand
AGGGAAGGATTTACATGCGGTAATACCGTTTGATCTGGAAATAACGGTCAAAAATGATAGTTGTTCTGCCCCCGCAGAAATTGAGGCACGTTAAAGTTACCAGGAGAAAAGCTCAGCAGAGACGCGACCAATCACGACTCTGCTGAGCTTTAATTAATCAAAAATTTTTGCTAATTCCCATTTTTTGCGTTTTTTCCAGTTTCCTTTATGATAGGCATAACTGGCAAGCAGCGGCAGGACGGTGGTTGCCTCGGCGTAAACCATTTGTTCCGACGATGAATCCACTTTCCCCCAGGAATTGGCTTCTTTAAGGGTAGAACTGGAACAGGCGCCGTCGCGAACATCGGCAACGGTTATCTGCACTGCATATTTATGCATCGGCACTTCATGCCCCAGTATTTCCGCGCAGACCACCGTATCCTGAGCAAAATTTTTCGGAACACCCCCTCCGATCATCAGCAATCCGCTGTTTCCCGCCTTAATCTTAATCATGGTCAGTTCCCGGAAATCCTTCACGGAGTCTATGGAAACATGGCTTACGGGGTGTTCCTGCTGATGCAGGACAAGTCCGAACCCGGCCGAACTGTCGGAGAAGGCCGGGCAAAAAATCGGGACATCATGCTCATAGGCAGCTTGCACAAGCGAGCTCTTCTTCTGGGAATGCGTTTTTAAATATTTTCCCATTTCCCGGATGAATTCCCGTGAAGAGTAAGGACGGGGAACCAGTTGATCGGCAATTATTTTGATTGTTTTATCGCAAGCCTGCAACTGCTCTTCATCGATGTACGTATCGTAAATCCGGTCAATATAAAGACTGCGCAACAACCCGTCATCAACAAAGGGAGTCCCCTGGTAGTGCTTGAAACCGAGGGCTTCAAAAAAATCCATATCGACAACAGATGCTCCGGTGGCCACAATTACATCCACCATCTTATTTTTGACCATATCGACGTAAATTTGCATACAGCCGGCCGCACTGGTGGAGCCGGCCAGGGTCAGAATAACAGCGCATCTTTTTTCTTTAAGCATCCGGTCATAAATGTCGGCGGCATTAGCCAGATCACGGGCGGAAAAGGACATTTTTTTCATGGCCTTGATTATGTCCACGGCATTGATTGCTTTAATATCAATATGCTCAACTGTTTTATTCAGAAAATCCTTCTTTTTCATTTCATCAAATACTCCCTTGAAATATTGTTGACTCCAGATTAGTTTTTAAATCATGGACAAAGAAAAGTCAATGCATTGAATTTTATCACACCGCCATCAGGAAATTGGCAGCAGACTTTGCGGAAAGTCCCCGCAAAAAATTTCGCCGAAGGCTCCCTGCATCTTGTAAATAATGGTTTTATGTAAGTTTACGCGAACTTACAAACGTGCAATAAAATCTTGTTTTACCTGCAAATATCTGCTAGTCCTCATACGCAAATGAAAGATATTTTGACGGTTTCCCAACTCAACGACAATATCAAGTTCCTCCTGGAGGAAACATTCGGCTTTGTCTGGGTCGCAGGCGAAGTTTCCAATTTACGGCGGCCGCAATCCGGCCATGTTTATTTCACCCTTAAGGACGATAAAAGTCAGATCAAGGCGGTTTTTTTCCGTCAATTCGGCTGGAACAGACAAAAACCGCGCTTTGAACTGGAAGAAGGCTTAAGTATTCTGTGCCATGCACGCCTGAGCGTCTATCCGCCCCGCGGCGAATACCAGTTAATTGTGGAAACGATGGAACCGCGCGGGATCGGCGCCCTCCAGAAAGCATTCGAACAGCTTAAAGCCCATCTTGCCGCCGAGGGATTGTTTGCGGAACGCCATAAGAAAACCGTTCCCTTTTTGCCCGGCAAAATAGGCGTGGTAACTTCACCCAGCGGTTCCGTGATCCGGGACATTCTCAATATAACCAAGCGCCGGTTTCCTTCCGTAAACATTTTAATCGCTCCGGTGCGCGTTCAGGGAACGGAGGCGGCGGGCGAAATAATTCAGGGCTTAAAAAATTTGCAGATGAGTGACGTGGATGTCATTATCATCGCCCGCGGCGGCGGTTCCCTGGAAGATATTGCGCCTTTTAATGACGAATCTCTGGCCCGTGAAATTTTCCGGATGTCTATTCCCGTTATTTCGGCCGTCGGTCATGAAACGGATTTTACAATTTGCGATTTTGTGGCTGATTTACGCGCGCCAACGCCATCGGCCGCAGCGGAACTGGTTGTTCCCGATGCCGGAGAATTAACGGCAAAAATTAACGGCTTACGCGAGAGGCTGCTCGATGGCTGCCGCCGCCGGGTGACAAAAGAGCGGAGATATTTGACGGAGCTAAGCAACCGACTCCGGCATCCCCGGCGTAGCTTAACCGATCTGCAAATTCATCTTGACGATTTGCGGGAAAAGCTGACCGAAACATGGAAACGGGAAAAACAAGCACTGAGCGCTATACTGCGGCAGCGGGAAATGAATTTGCAGCGGCACAGTCCGGCGCTCCTCATCAACGAAAAACGATTTCTACTGAATAATTACCGGAAGGATTTGCGTATTTTTCAAAATAAAACGATAACAATCCGGCAAGAACGTCTACAAAAAAATCTGGCCGTACTGGAGTCGCTTAATCCGTTAAGTGTGCTGCAGCGCGGTTACAGCATTACTCGCAGCATGAAAAGCGGCGGAGTCATCCGGGATGCAGCTCAATTGTGCCCGGAGGAAGAGATAAATGTCAGGTTAGCCAGAGGTAATTTTCAGGCAAGGATCGAGAAAATTTTTCAGGAGTAGAATATGGCCAGGGAAAAATTCGAAGAGGCTATGGAAAAACTTGAAGATATAGTAAAGAAAATGGACGCAGGCGATCTGCCGCTGGACGAAGCGCTGAAGTCCTTTGAGGAAGGGATAAAATTGGTTCATTTTTGTCAAACCAAACTGGATGAAGCCGAAAGGCGTGTGGAGATACTCTCGGGAAAGGGAGACGCCCTGCAGGCGAAGAATTTTGATGGAGAAGAAGGTGGCTCTAAGTAACGATTTGTTTTTAACGGCGTATCTGCAGGACCGCCGCAAAATAGTAGAAGAGGCGCTGCGCAGGTATCTTCCACCGGAAAACAGTTCACCGGTGGAAATTTACAAGGCCGTTCACTACAGTGTCTTCGCCGGCGGCAAGCGCATCCGGCCGATTCTCTGCCTGGCAGCCGTGGAGGCTTCCGGCGGGGATATGGCTGCGGCCATGCCGGTTGCCTGTGCCCTGGAACTGATTCATACCTATTCGCTGATCCATGATGATCTGCCCGCCATGGATAATGATGACTTCCGGCGCGGTAAACCAACAAATCACAAAATATTCGGCGAAAACATTGCTATCCTGGCCGGTGATGCGCTCTTAACAGAGGCTTTTGTTCTTTTGTCCCGGTCGGAAAAAGTAAGATATTCCGCGGAAAGACGTCTGGCCGTCATCCAGGAAATCGCTCAGGCGGCGGGCATTTCCGGTATGATCGGAGGACAGGCGCTGGACGTTCTTTCCGAAAAATCCAAGCCGGATATGGACGTGCTTAAGGAAATTCACCGGCGTAAAACGGGAGCGCTGATTGCCGCAGCAGTAAAATCAGGTGCACTTCTCGCCAATACCCGCGAAGACAAGCTTCAGGCGCTGGCCGATTACGGCATGAACATAGGCCTGGCCTTCCAGATTGCGGATGATATCCTGAATGTCGAGGGCGACCGTGAATTAATGGGGAAAGAAACGGGCAGTGATGCCGCCCGCGGTAAAGTTACATACCCCTCCCTGCTGGGTATGGAGTATGCCAAAAATAAATTGCAGGAGCATATCAACGCGGCAACCGCCAATCTCTCACTTTTTGATGAAAGAGCGTTGCCGCTAAGGCTTATCGCGTATTATATAATGGAAAGAAAAGCCTGAAAGCCGGCCGCAGCTGACGGCCGGTACATGCATAGATTAAGAAAGGTTAATCTCTTGATTAAAAAACAAGAAATAGTAAGTTATAGTGTTTTGCCTGATATAAATTATCCCGCTGATATCCGCAAACTAAAGCTTGCCGAACTGGGCAAGCTGGCGCAGGAAATAAGAGATTTAATTATCTCAACAGTTGCGTCTTCCGGCGGTCATCTGGCGTCTTCTTTGGGCACGGTGGAATTGACGCTTGCGTTGCATTACGTATTTAATACACCGCAGGATAAAATCGTCTGGGACGTCGGTCATCAGGCCTACGCCCATAAGATCATCACCGGCCGCAAAGATGCATTTTCCACCCTGCGGAAAAAGGGCGGTATCAGCGGATTTCCCCGCCGTGAAGAGAGCCCCTTCGATACCTTCAATGTCGGCCATAGCGGCACTTCCATTTCAGCGGCAGCGGGATTCGCCGAGGCGAATTGTTTGAAAGGCCTTCCCCGAAAAGTCATCGCCGTTATCGGCGATGGGTCCATGACCACCGGAATGGCTTTTGAAGGGTTGAACTGGACGGGCGATCGCAAAAAAAACCTGATTATCGTTTTAAATGACAACGAAATGTCTATTTCACCCAACGTCGGGGCGCTTTCTTCATATCTAAACAGGGTGCTGACCGGTCATACCGTAACTAAATTAAAGAATGATATCAGAACATTCCTTAAGAATATTCCCGGCATCGGCGATCACATCGTCAAATTTTCCATCCAGTTGGAGGAATCGCTGAAAACGTTCGTTGTTCCAGGAGCGCTTTTCGAGGAATTGGGCTTTACTTACGTGGGGCCGCTGGAAGGACATACACTGGGCAATCTTATCGCCAACTTCGAGAATATCAAGGCGCTATCCGGACCGGTGCTGGTTCACGTCATCACGAAAAAAGGCAAGGGCTATAAATTTGCCGAAGAAAAGCCGCTCAATTATCACGGCGTGTCGTCTTTCGATATAGAAAGCGGCCGGCCGCTTTCTTCAACGTCCGGCAATCCCACCTATACGGAGATTTTCGGCCGGACAATAGTCCGGCTGGCACAGGATGATTCCCGCATTGTCGCCGTTACAGCAGCCATGTGCGACGGCACTGGTCTGGACCAGTTCTCACGGGAATTTCCCGCACGATTTTACGATGTCGGCATCGCCGAGCAGCATGCCGTTACTTTTGCCGCCGGCCTGGCCATTGAAGGCCTTATTCCGGTCGTCGCCATCTATTCGACCTTTTTGCAGCGTGCTTACGATCAGATCCTGCATGACGTCTGCCTGCAAAAACTGCCGGTGGTTTTTGCCCTCGACCGGGCGGGTATTGTCGGCGAAGACGGGGCTACGCATCAGGGCATTTTTGATTATGCTTATTTACGCTCCATTCCCAACCTTATCGTCATGGCTCCCAAGGATGAAAACGAACTTCAGCATATGCTTAAAACCGCCGTTGACTGCAAACGCCCGATAGCCTTGCGCTACCCGCGGGGTAAAGGTATCGGGACCACTCTCGATCAGGAGCCGCGGATACTTGATATCGGCAGGGGAGAAGTGATCCGGGAAGGAACCGATCTGGCTGTTTTTGCCGTCGGGGCAACGGTTTATCCGGCTCTTGCCGCGGCGGAAAGTTTATCCAGGGATGGCATCAGCATCAAGGTGGTTAACGCCCGGTTTGTAAAACCGCTCGATGAGGAACTCCTGTCCCAAACGGCTTTAGGCATAGGCAGGATACTCACTATTGAAGAGAACGTACTGCAGGGAGGTTTCGGCAGCGCGGTGCTGGAGATGTTTGCCGAAAAAAAGATCAGCGGCATTCAGGTAAGGCGCCTGGGTCTTCCCGACGAGTTTATCGAACACGCCAACCAGGCCGAATTAAGGCAGAAATACGGTCTCGATGAGGCCGGTATTGTCCGGGCGATAAAAGAAATGCTGTCCTGAAACATCTTTAAAACAAATGGAAAAAATTCGCCTGGATAAAATGCTCGTTTTGCGCGGTTTGGTTCCGACACTGGAAAAAGCCCGCGCGCTCATCCTGGCCAAAGCGGTCCGGGTCGGCGACGCTTATCCGGATAAAGCCGCGCTGCTGGTCAATGCCGACGAGCAGATACATCTTAAAGGGGACGACAATCCGTATGTAAGCCGCGGCGGATTAAAACTGAAAGGGGCGCTTGCAGAATTCGACATCTCGGTGACCGGTCTTGTTGCCCTTGACGTAGGTGCATCCACCGGCGGTTTCACCGATTGCCTCTTACAGGCGGGGGTCCGCAAAGTTTATGCGCTGGACGTCGGCTATGGGCAACTGGCATGGAAACTGCGTGAAGATAAACGTGTAGTTATCATCGAACGCACCAACATCCGCTATTACGATGGCACTGATTTTACGGAATCACCGGATATAGCCACTATCGATGTTTCTTTTATCTCTTTGAGAACCGTCCTGCCCGCGGTGTTGCCGCTTCTGGACACCACGGCAATGCTCCTGGCTTTGATTAAACCACAGTTTGAAGCACACCGGGAAGAAGTGGGCCGGCACGGCGTCGTAAAAGACATTCAGGTGCACAAGCGCGTTGTGGAGGAAATCGTAGACTTCAGCAAAACGGTGGGCTTGCTGGTGCAAGGAACATGCCCGTCGCCTGTTCCGGGACCGAAGGGCAACCAGGAATATTTTATTTTTGCGAGAAAGACCGCTCCTGATGGAAATTAAACTCGCCAAGACTGCCGGATTTTGCATGGGCGTCCGCCGGGCGGTGGATATCGTGCTGGACATCGCCCAGCATGAAACAGGCCGCCGCATTTATACCTACGGTCCGCTGATACATAATCCGCAGACGATCGAACTGCTCAAAAACCGCGGGATAACACCGGTCAAAAGCATTGAAGAAATAAATGACCGGCAAAACGCCGTACTCATTATCCGGGCGCATGGCATCGCCCCGTCCGAAAGAAAAAAAATCAAAGAAAGCGGAATAAAACTAATTGACGCCACCTGCCCGAAAGTCGGTTATGTGCAGGCAATAATCAAAAAACACAGCGCCCTGAATTATACGGTCATTATTGTAGGCGATAAAGAACATCCGGAAGTGGACGGCCTGTTGGGTTACACCGGCGGCCACGGTATCACCGTGACCACCGCAGCCGAAGTGGAAAAATTACCCGAACTGGAAAAAGTTTGCGTCGTCGCGCAGACGACTCAGGATACGGATGATTACAATAAAATAGTGGAAAAAATAATAAAGCGTTTTCCCTGCACGGTCGTGTTCAACACGATTTGTTCTTCCACGGAGCAGCGGCAAACGGAAATAATGGAAATGGCCGGTGAAATGGACGCCATTTTCATCGTCGGCGGGAAAAACAGCGCTAATACCAGGCGGCTGGCGGAACTTGCCCAAAAACAACAAACACCAGCTTTCCATATCGAAACTGCTGAGGAATTGAGCGGCGTTAATCTCGCATCGTACAACCGCCTTGGTGTTTCCGCGGGAGCATCCACCCCGAACTGGATTATTGACCGGGTGATGGAAAAGCTTGTGGAAGCCCAAAATCGCCGGTTGAAAAAATTCGGATCCCTTTTCAACTTCTGGCTCTGGACAATCAAGATCGACATTTATTCGGCAATCGGCGCCGGTTGCCTGTGCCTGGCCGGCATGCTGCTGCAAAATATAACCGTGAATTTAGCGCATCCGGCTATCGCTTCATTTTTTGTCTATGCCATGCATGTTTTAAACAGGCTGCTCGGCCGGAAACCAAACAGTTTATCGGGATCTTTCCGGGAGGACATCTATTTAAAACATGAAAAAGCTTATATTATGACTGCGGCTTTAGCGATTATTGCCGCGCTCCTACTGGCCCTGAAAGACAGTCTGCTTCCCTTCGGCATCCTGTTTGTCATTTCCCTGGCCGGAATTCTTTACAATATGAAAATTTTTCCGGCCGGGTGGCGTTTTCAAAGCCTGAAAAATCTGCCGGGATCAAAAAATATCTTTGTCGCAACGGCTTGGGGAACGGTAACGGTAATATTACCGGCACTGAGCAGCGGCCATTTTTTCCACGCCGGATCGGCCATTGCCTTTATCTTCGTCTTCGGCATGGTATTTATCCGTTCGGCGATGGCGGATATTCTGGAAATTCAGAATGACAAACTGATCGGTCGGGAAACCATCCCCGTTTTGATCGGCAAGGAAAACACGAAAGCGGTGCTTAAAATAATTTCCCTGATATTATTAGCCATTCTCTTTATTTCCTATCCGGCCGGCTGGACGTCTTCCTTGAGTTTAGTGCTGCTTATATGTATATTATATGTATGGATTTGTTTCCAACTTTGTGATAGAAGGGCGTGGCTTTCGGGGGCCTTAATGGAAGGGCTTCTGGAGACAAGTTATATTATTGCCGGGTTTAGTGTTTTCCTGTGGTGGGTTCTCTGAACGGAGACGGTTTCTGAAGGAAAAAAGGAGGATATGAAATATGGCAAGAAAATTATCCGTAATATGCGGGCTGATGTTTTTAATATTGTCTCTGGCCGCCTGCGGCGGTCTGCGTTTTTCTCAGGTTTCCCCCGAGGCTAAAGATTTTCATCCGCAAGCCGTCGCTATTTTCCCCGTTGAAATCGCGGGAAACAATGAAGAAGCACGCGGTACCGTAGAACAAATCGTGGCGGGCGTGCTGGCGGAGAAAAAACTGTATCCCGACATCGTGGACACGGAAAGTTTAAACCGACAGCTTTTAGCCAACGAAGATTTGCGCAAGGCGATGGTTGATTATCTCTCCAAGTTGAAGACGGTTAATTTTTCCGATCCGGACCTGAGCAAAAAAATGGGCACTCTGGCTAAAATCGAAGGATTTCTGCTTGTTACCGTCGATACCTGGAGTTACACCGTGGAAAAGGGAGACAAGGTGGGCAAAGTCAGTCTGGGCATGAAATTATATGAGGCGGCAACGGGCAAAGTAATGTGGAAAGCCGGTCATCAAATCGCCAAAAGCTATATTCTAATCAAACCTGATTTACCCGACATTGCCCGTGACGTGGTTCGGGAAATGGCCGATTATATGCCGCATTAATTGATCCGCTGTGCATATTCAAGGAGAAGCATGATGAAAGAACAGGTACAGAAAGCGCTTGATCTCGTTCGTCCCGGCCTGCAGGCCGACGGCGGTGATGTAGAACTTATTGATGTCAGCGCGGATGGATTGGTAAAGGTAAAATTGACCGGTGCCTGCCACGGCTGCCCCATGTCGCAAATGACGCTGAAAATGGGCATCGAAAAAATATTAAAAAAGCAAGTACCCGGAATTAAAGAAATTATTTCCGTCTAAGCACTTTGTGGCAACTATAAAAATTATATATAGAAGGAGATCAAAGAAAAATGGCGTATGTAATTACTGACGAATGCATTGCCTGCGGCTCATGTGAAGATGAATGTCCGGTGGAGGCAATTTCTGAAGGCGAAGACAAATATGTTATCGATGCCAAGCTGTGTACTGATTGCGGGGCTTGCGCGGATCAATGTCCGGTGGAAGCGATCGTCCCCGGAGACGAAAAATAATTTACGTGTAAGCAGCGGATAAATCCGCCTGCAACCGGCGGATTTATCCAAAGTTTTCCCTCTCGTAATTCAAGATTGTCCTTACGCATTACTGATTAAAATTTCATTTGCAAATTCTGGATATTGTCAGTTCCCCGGAAGAAACTGGAGGTTGAACAAATGAATAGATTGATTACCTTCGAAGGTATTGAGGGATCGGGGAAATCGACGCAAATGCAGCTCGTCGCCAAGACGCTGCTGAAGCAGAACATTCCGCTTCTCGTCACCCGGGAACCTTCAGGAACAGACATCGGCCGGAAGATTGGCGACATACTTTTCCATCGCGAGCATAAAGATATGTGCGCGGAAACGGAAATTTTTCTGTTTTGCGCCGCACGGGCCCAACATGTCCGGGAAATAATAATGCCCGCATTGAAGCAGAACAAGGTGGTTTTATGCGACCGGTTTTCCGATGCCACTTACGCCTATCAGGGAGCGGCACGCGGCCTCAACCCGGAATTTATTAAAATAATCAACGACTATTCGGCGCTGGGATTAAAGCCCGCGTTGACTTTGCTTTTTGATTTGCCGGTGGAAACGGGCATCCAGCGGGCAGAGGCAAGGGACAATAGTGCGCAGAATGCTTCTTTTTCCGACCGGTTTGAAAAAGAAAGTCTGAATTTTCATGGCCGGGTCCGCGAAGGATACCTGAATATTCTCCGGCGTGAACCGGAGCGTATCCGGTTGATTGACGCGGCACGCGATATAAATGCGATTCAAGAGGAAGTTTACAGATATATTATGGATTTTATACAAAAAACCGGCTGCTGAGGCACCCTGTTTGTTTCAGAAAGAAAAAAAGTCATGTCTTTCCGCGATATTTACGGACACGAAAAGCAGATAGCAATTCTGCAGAAAACAATTGCGCAAAGCAGAGTCGGACACGCTTATCTGTTTTCCGGAATCAACGCCGTCGGGAAAAAAACACTGGCGGGCGTTTTCGCCGCGGCATTGAACTGTGACCATACGGCTACACTGCACGACTCCTGCGGAAACTGTCCGTCCTGCCGGAAAATGCGGCACCGGAGTCATCCCGATGCTATTTCCATTGAAGCCGACGGTCAGTTTATCCGAATCAACGCCATCCGCGAACTTCAGGAGCAAATGAAATTCAAACCCCTGGAAGGGAGATGGAGAACGGTCATCATCGATGATGCCGATAAAATGAACGATCAGGCCGCCAACGCGCTTCTTAAAACGCTGGAAGAGCCTTCGGCTTCCAATATCCTGATCTTGATCAGTTCCCGGCCATACAGCCTGCCCGCGACAATTATTTCCCGCTGCCGGCAGATGCGTTTCAATCCCCTGTCCGCGGCTGCCGTCGCGCGCTTTCTTGTGGAATGCAAAGAAATTGAGGAACAAAAAGCCTTGGTGCTGGCGGGGCTTGCCGGCGGTTCGATCGGCAAAGCATTGGAACTTGACCAGGAAGAGGTTGCGGCCGAACGCGCGAAAATCATGAACCTGCTCATAAATACGCGCCATGACGATCCGATCAGCCTGCTGAATTTCGCTTCATTCTTCAGCCGGGACAAAAAAAGGGCCAGGCATGCCCTGGATATCGTTAATTCCTGTTTCCGCGACGCGCTTGTTTTTAAGGAAACCCGCAAAAAGGAAATGCTGCTTAATCAGGATCGGGCTGACTATATTATGGAATTGGCCCAACGCCTGCCGGGAGAAAAGATCATCGAAAATATTTTTCTCATTGAAAAGGCCAGGGAAAGAACGGAACAGAACATCAACAAAGCATTGACTTTGGAAACAATGGCATTTAAACTAAACTATTAATCATAATTATATGGTGAATTATATTGTTAACCAACATTATCGGCGTCAAATTTAAGAAGGAAGGCAGGATATATAATTTCAACACCGACGATCTTATCCTGCACAAAAATGACCAGGTTATAGTCCATACGGAAAACGGTCTCGCCCTCGGCATTGTTGTCGCCGATGTAAAAAGATGCGAAGCCGCGAAGCTACCGCCGAATCTGAAGAAGGTTGTTCGAAAGGTAACCGCGGAAGATTTGCGCAGCAAGGCGGAAAATGAAAAGCTGGAAGAAGAAGCAAAAAAATTCTGCCTGGAAAAAATCAAAAATCGCGGACTTTCCATGAAATTGATTACGGTGGATTGCCTTTTCGATAAGAGCAAAATTATCTTCTATTTTATCGCCGAAGCCAGAGTCGATTTTCGCGAACTGGTCAAGGATCTTGTCCAGAAATTTAAAACACGGATAGAATTGAAGCAAATTGGAGCGCGGCAGGAGTCTCGCATCATTAAAGGTGCGGCTATCTGCGGCCGCGAAGTCTGCTGCGCCGGAATTCTGCAAAATCTGGAGCGCGTAACCGTCAAGATGGCCAAAGAGCAGAGCATGTCTCTTAATCCGGAAAAAATATCCGGCCTGTGCGGCCGGCTAATGTGCTGCCTGGCCTTCGAATATGACGGCTATGCCGGTTCCAAAAAATGTCCGAAGGCAGCCAAAGTTGAAGGTAAATGCAGCCGGGATGATTTTTTGCCGGATGGTCCCACGGAAAGAACAGATGAAAGCGGCGATTTTGATCCTCAACATGATGCGTAAATAATCGGAAAGAGGTTTTTGCCATGCCCCAGTCTTTTTATATTACAACACCAATTTATTACGTCAATGCGGCGCCGCATATCGGTCATGCCTATACCACGATCGTTGCCGATGTACTGGCCCGGTATCACCGGATGGCCGGCAGGGAAACTTTCTTTGTCACGGGCACAGATGAACACGGCGATAAAATAGCGGAAGCGGCACAAAAGGCGGGCATTACGCCGCAGGAATATGCCGACCACATCAGCGCCCAGTTTCGCAGCCTCTGGCCGGAGCTTGCCATCACTAATGATTATTTCATCCGCACAACCGACCAGAACCATGTCGAAACCGTGCGCTACATCCTGCAAAAGGTTTACGATGCGGGGGATATTTACTTCGGCCAGTACGAAGGCTATTACTGCGTCGGCTGCGAACGTTTTTACATGGAGAAGGAACTGATTGACGGGAAATGCCCCGATCACCAGGCCGTCCCCGAATACCGCAAAGAGAGCAACTACTTTTTCCGGATGAGCAAATACCAGGATTGGCTGATCGATTATATAAATAAAAATCCGGATTTCATCCGCCCGGAAAGATATAAAAACGAAGTGCTGGCATTTTTACGCGAACCGCTGGAAGACCTCTGCATATCGCGTCCGAAAACCAGACTGGAATGGGGGATTACCCTCCCCTTCGACGAAAAGTATGTAACCTATGTATGGTTCGACGCCCTGATCAATTACGTCACGGCGCTGGATTATCCCGCCGGCGAAAAATTCAAGAAATTCTGGCCGTCCGCCGAACACCTCATCGCCAAAGATATTCTGAAACCGCACGGGATTTACTGGCCGACAATGCTGAAAGCAGCGGACATCGAGCCATACAAAAATCTCAACGTCCACGGATACTGGAATTCCGACCAGAGCAAAATGTCCAAAAGCCTGGGCAATGTCGTCCGGCCGCTGGATTTAAAGGATAAATACGGGCTGGATGCCTTCCGTTACTTTCTGCTTCGGGATATGGTTTTCGGACTTGATTCCAATTTTTCCGAGGAGGCTTTCGTGCAGCGGCTGAATTCCGACCTGGCCAACGATTTAGGTAACCTGGTCAGCCGTACGATTACGATGGCCGTTAAATACTGTGCCGACAAAGTACCGGCGGTGCCGCGGGAAGATTACGATGGTCTCTTGATGAACGCAGCCCGACAGGCGGTAATGGAAGTTGAAATTTGTTTCCGGGACATGTCGCTGCACAAAGCATTGATCGCCATTTGGGAATTCATCAATATCACCAACAAATATATTGTGGAAAATGAACCATGGACCCTGGGTAAAGACCCGGCCAATCATAAAAAGCTCACCGCCATCATGTATAACCTGTTGGCGGCTCTGCGGGCGATAGCCGTCCTGATTTCTCCCTTCATGCCGGGTACAGCGGATAAAATATTGCAGCAAATAGGCATTGCGCGAAGTCAAAAGCTGGACTTGGCAAGTATCTGCCAATGGGATTCCCTGGCGGAAGGATGCCCTTTAACCCGCAGCGAATCATTGTTTCCACGCATTGAAAAGGAAAAGGAAAAACCGGCGCCGGCCCAAAATGCTGCAGCCAGCGATCTGAAACCGGAAATCGATTACGAAGAATTTGCCCGCGTGGATTTGCGCGTCGCAACAATTCTGACTGCGCAGATGGTCCCGAAATCAAACAAACTGATCCGGCTGACGGTTGATATCGGCGAGGAGCGGACGATTGTCGCCGGCATCGGCAAAGATTACAAACCCGAAGAACTGATCGGGAAAAAAATAGTGGTTGTAGCCAACCTTAAACCGGCAAAACTGATGGGTGTGGAATCGCGCGGCATGCTGCTTGCCACCGACACCGCCGAAGGTCTCACCGTACTTGCTTTCGACCGTGCAGCAAAAACAGGTGCAAAGATCCGCTAGCTTTTCCCGGCAAAGGAAGCGGGGCCGGAGAAAAAAACCGCCAGCCAGTCGCGGCAAACTGTTCACCCGGCCGCTGCTTCGGACGCCAATTGAGCATTACCTGTTCAGGGTGCTGAGATATTTGATGACGGCATCCTTTTCTTCCGCCTTGATATTGGCACCTTTCTTAATCATCCGATCCACAGTCTTTTCCCAGGCGGCGGCATCCTTGCTGGCTTTGTTTACCTTGGCGATGCCGTGGCACCGGGCACATTCCTTTTCCACCAGGGCTTTCGCCGCAGGTTGCGCCCAGGTCGAAAAGGCCGCAATGGAAAACAAAAAAGCGCAGCATACAAAAACAGTAAATAATTTTTTCATACCCATCTCCTTAATTCTTTAAAAGTTGTTCAAAAACCGGAGCTTCAAAGCCATCGATCGCCTGTCCTTTAACATAAAAAAATGGTGTTGACCTGATGCCGATCTGGGCGGCAAATTTTTTGTGCGTTTTCAGAATTTCGTCTTTTTTCTTAT
>CAYYBK010000015.1:0-4835 GCA_964470015.1 uncultured Syntrophales bacterium | reverse complement strand
ACATTAAGCTTCACCTTGTCATTATCCAGGCCCCCTTTCATTACTTCCTCATAAACTTTCAGCTGGTCCGGGGCACACAAAATATGCTGAATCTTTTTTTCCGAAAGCTGGGACAGGGGGTAAAAAAATACATAGACTGTCACGTCCTGACGTCGGGAAAAGAATTTATAGGATTCCCGGCAATGGAAACAGTCGGGATCCATGAATTCTACAATGACATTTTTACCGGAGCCGATTTTCAACGCACTGTCCAAAGGAAGCTGCGCCATTTTGGGAGCCATTTTCTTTAAATAACTCGCGCGCGTAAAATTGATTCCTTCCCGGGAAACCATATTACCGTAAATTAAAATATTCCCTTCCGGCGCATAGTAATAAAGCTGGTTTCCCGTGTATACTTCATAAACTCCCTTCACCGGTGTGGGAACAATGGTTTCAAAGCGTCTGTCGGGAAAATTCTTTTTAAACATTTCTCCGGCGCCAGAGTCCTCGGCAAGCGCACAGGCAGGCAAAATCAAACCAAAAAATAATATCGTGAGAATGGATGATCTTTTCAAGCAAACCCTCCTTAGGGGAAAAAGTTTAATGATTATAGGCCTGCACATCTTCATCTGTCAAGCACGACAGAACAAGCCGCCGAATAATGATAAAAAGTTTTTCTCCGCTTCTTCGCAATATTCCTGAAAGCAGATCGGTGCCGGCCTGTTCCCACCGGTTTATGCCAGTCAGACCGGAAATAAATTTCAACGCATCCACGTCATGCGGGAATGATGCAAAATTAGGATCGCCTTTTTTATTATAATAAATTGATGCAAATTTGCCACCGTTATAAGTTACTGTTCGAAAATATAAAGGACGAACATCAATGCCGAGATTGCCATGATTATCAGCGGCCCGGCGGTTCCGCATTTTGCACGGATCAATGCGCCTAACAATATCGCTTGACGCCTTTACACAATTTTCCTATTCTGGGTAAAATAAATTTTCTCGCGGGAAAACAATGATTGAAGAATTTGTAGGAAATTTACAGTTATATTTGCAGGGATCTGTATTTCTGGCCTTTCTGGCCGCTTACATAGGTGGTGTACTTGTCGGATTCACGCCCTGCACCTACCCCTTGATTCCGATAACTATCGGCTTCATCGGCGCGCAGGGTTCAGCCTCCAAACTGCGCGGGTTTCTGCTTTCCCTGTTTTATGTGGCGGGTCTGGCTGTCACTTATTCGATCATGGGCGCCGTCGCCGCCTTATCCGGCCGAATCTTCGGACAGATGCAGACAACACCCTGGACTTACCTTATTATGGCTAATCTTTGCATTCTCATGGGTTTGGCAATGTTTGATGTCTTCAGCATCTCCCTGCCCGTCCCGCAAAAACTTCTCCGGATGGCGGACCGCAATAACAAAAAAGGTTTTTTCGGAAGCTTTTTGATCGGCGCCACCTCCGGCATCATCATCGGACCGTGCACCGCACCGGTGCTGGCAGTCCTGCTCGGTTTTGTGGCCGTGCGCACCAACTTGCTGCTGGGCATGAGCCTGCTTTTTGTATTTGCTTTCGGGATGGGCACGCTGCTAATCATAACTGGAACTTTTGCCGGTTTGATCGCCGCCCTGCCCCGCTCCGGCAAATGGATGACCAAAATAACACATATTTTCGGCTGGATACTTATTGGCGCCGGTGAATATTTCCTGTATACTGCAGGAACACTTTCCTATTAAAGGTTTAATATTATGAAAAAAATCAATCCGCTTCTTTTTACGCTCGCGTTGCTGATTCTCTGCACGGCAACTCCTTCGACGGCCCAGTACATTCCCAACGCTCCCTTCAAGGAAACCACTTTCGCCGCTCCCGATTTTTCATTGAAAGATCTGACCGGAAAAGTTTTTACATTAAACAAACAAAAAGGCAAACCCGTTCTGCTTTTCTTCGGCACCACATGGTGCCCCTCCTGCCGCAAAGAGCTGCCTCGTTACAAAGAGTTATATGCAACGTATTCCGGCCGGATGGAATTCGTCTATATCAACATTATGGAATCGCGCGAAAAAGTAACAAAATTCGCCAAGTCCAATTCTTTCCCTTTCAAAGTTCTGCTTGATGAAAGCGGGGAAGTCGCTACCGATTACGCCGTTGTCGGCGTACCGACATTGGTGCTAATCAACAAGGAAGGGAATCTAGTCAACATTGCCCATACGACAACGGTTTTAAATGACCCGATAAAAAAACTTTTCCCGACTGGCCAATAAAGAAGTTCATATGGTTTCCCGAAACTGGCTGCAAACCTTCACCAAATCGCGCCAAGACCGTTGGATCGGCGGCATCTGCGGCGGTTTGGGCGAGCACACTCCGCTACCTTCCTGGACATGGCGGCTGATATTTGTGCTGCTTGTCCTGGTCTGGGGAACCGGATTGTTATTATATATTCTGCTCTGGATATTCGTTCCGGAAAAACCGGCCGGAGGAGAACCCAAACCATGACAAGGGAGAAGACATAAAGGATTGTTGCGCATCAAAATAAGCAATCTGGCCGTTGATAAATATCAGCCGGAAAATATAAAGCACTCTTATCCCTTACTGTTTATACACGGTGCCGGCGGTAACAGCAGATACCTGGAGAATTATCTGCATTTCTTTTCCGGAGCCGGCTGGATGAGTTATGCCGTCAATTTACGCGGCCATTATCCTTCGGATCGCGAAGCGGCTCTGGCCCAGGTAAAGATCGAAGATTACGTCTCCGACGTCGAACGGGTGATGCAATATCTGGAAATCGAAAACTGCGCTTTGATCGGACACAGTTTGGGAGGATTGATCGCCCAGAAAACGGCTATGCGCTTTTCATCAGTAAAAGCGTTGGTTACTATTGCCAGCGCCCCCCCTCTCGGCGTCCCGCTGGACATGAAAAATAATTTGCCTTACTCGGGAACAATCATGAAATCGGTGTGGGGGTTGATGAATTTAAAACCGATTAAACTTTCTTTCTTCATGGCGGAGAAGTCGTTTCTCAACAATATCGACCCCAGTGAACGGGAAAGAGTTTTCTCCATGTTTGTCCCCGAATCGCTAATGATCGGCTATCAGGTTGCACAGGGCGTGTTTGTCGATCCGGACAAGATAGCATGCCCTAAACTTGTCATCGGTTGTCTGCTCGACCAGATGGCTCCGGAGTCGATGGAACAAAAACTGGCCGCTTTTTTAAGGGCCGATTACATTTCCTATGAACAATTCGCCCATTTACCTATGCTGGAGAAGGGATGGGAACGATCGGCGGAAGACATCGGGGAGTGGCTGAAGAAAAAAGTCCCCGCACAAAAACCGAAACAGAAAGGATAAGCAGTGAAACTGACAAACGAAATTTATGTCTATGAATGGACCAACTACTTTGACAACAACTGTAACAGCTATTACATCGGCGGCGGCGTCAATGCGTTAATTGATCCGGGCCTCACCCGTTACCTGCCCGATTTATTAAACCAGATGACGGCCGACGGCATCAGAAAGGAAGATATCAGTTACATCATCAACACCCATTCGCACCCCGATCATTTTCAGGCTTCCGAATTGTTCGATCCCGAAACGGTAAAAGTTGCCCTGCACCGGAAAGAACTGGAATTTTTAAAAGGCATCGGCGGCGAACTCTACGGCCTCTTCGGGATCACCGTCCCCCAAATGCAAATCAATCTGCCGCTGGAAGAGGGCACGATCATACTGGGCAATCAAACATTCAAAATTGTTTTAGCCCCCGGACACTCTCCCGGCTCCATCGGCCTGTACTGGCCGGAACAAAAAGCTCTCTTCTGCGGCGATGTCATCTTTGACCAGAACGTCGGACGCACGGATTTCCCGGGCGGTAACGGCGCGCTGCTGAAGAAAAGCATCATCTCGTTTTCGCAGCTGGAACTGGAGTTGCTTTTTCCTGGTCACATGGGTATCGTGCAGGGCAGGGGAAAAATACAGGATAATTTCAATATGGTTATTCAAAATATTTTCCCCTATATATAATTCACTTTTCTGGAGGACAATCTGCAATGGCCAACGAAGGTAACAAGGTTATCTACTCCATGATCGGAGTAAGTAAGATTTACGATAAGAAGCCGGTGCTCAAAGATATATATTTGTCTTATTTTTACGGAGCCAAGATCGGTGTTCTGGGTTTGAACGGTTCCGGTAAAAGCTCCCTGCTCCGGATACTGGCCGGTGTGGATAAGGATTTTATCGGTCAGACGATTCTCTCCGCCGGTTACACCGTGGGGTACCTGGAACAGGAACCGCGGCTGAATGAAACAAAAACGGTAAAACAGATTGTGGAGGAAAGCGTGCAAGGTACGCTCGATCTTCTCGCTGAATACAACAAGATCAATGACAAATTCTCCGAACCCATGTCCGATGACGAAATGGCCAAACTCTGCGATCGGCAGGCCGCCGTTCAGGAAAAGCTCGACACCCTCAATGCCTGGGATCTCGATGCGCGGCTGGAAATGGCCATGGATGCGCTGCGCTGTCCGCCCGGCGAAACCAAAGTGCAGGTTCTTTCCGGAGGCGAAAGGCGCCGTGTCGCACTCTGCCGTCTGTTGCTGCAAAACCCTGATATCCTGCTGCTCGACGAACCGACCAACCACCTGGATGCGGAAACCGTAGCATGGCTGGAACATCATCTCCAAAAATATGCGGGTACCGTTATCGCCGTCACCCATGACCGCTATTTTCTCGATAACGTCGCCGGCTGGATTCTGGAGCTGGACCGCGGCCAGGGAATTCCCTGGCAGGGCAACTACTCCTCGTGGCTGGAGCAAAAGCAAAACCGGCTGAAGAACGAAGAAAAAGTGGAAGGACAGAGAATCAAAA
>CAYYBK010000014.1:0-19417 GCA_964470015.1 uncultured Syntrophales bacterium | reverse complement strand
GGAAAAATTCCAAAACTTCCTTTGTTGATTTGCGTTATAAGGCGGGGAAAGCGGAAATTTCCAACGGAAATCTTGATTTGCGGGAGGCCAAGCTGCTTTTTGCCGGTACGGTCGATACAGATTCCAAGGCCCTTGATGCCACACTGGACGTAGTGCTGAAGAAGGAAATCAATGCTTCCGTGAAGGATGCTCTGGCGAAAAAAATCGCTGCCGGCATCAAAAAACCTGCAGTAAAAAAATACGTAGCGGTGGACAAATTAGCCGAAACCGCCCTGCAGCCGCTGTTTAACAAAGACGGTTTTATCGCTGTCAAGGTAAAAGCGGGCGGGACTACGGTGCAAACGGACATGAAGATCGTTGTTCCGCAGTTGGATTCCGTTGACGGCATCGTAAAAAAGGCTGCCGGCGACGTTCTTCTGGAAGCGGGGAGGGCCGCGGGGGAAAAAATTCTGGAAGAAGAGAAAAATAAGTTGCTGGATAATACGCTGAATCTGCTGAAAAAGAAATAAAAATGGAAATCCGGCGGGCGGCGTTTTGTATTTAATCAGCGGGATATTTTTTCAATTCCTCTTCCCCGTTTAAAATCCGCAAACCGCCTTCGGCCAAGGCCAGCATCTCATCTTCGCCGGGATATACAAATACCGGGGCAATGAACTGGGTGCGTTTTTTTATCCATGCGGTCAGCATATCTGATTTGGCCAGGCCTCCCGTCAAGATTATTCCGGAAAGATTTCCTTCCAGGACGGCACTCATACTGCCGATCTCTTTGGCGATCTGATAGGCCATTGCCTCGTATACAAGTTTTGCCTTTTCATTGCCCCCGGTAATCATGGTTTCCACCATCCGGGCATCTTTTGTGCCCAGATAAGCCGCCATGCCTCCTCGCCCCACAATCTTCAGCATAAGCGGATTTTTTTGCTCTCCGGAGAAAGCTAAATTCAAAAGATCGGTTGTGGGCAGTGTGCCGGCTCTTTCCGGTGTCAAAGGGCCTTCGGAAAGCCCGTTAGTGCAATCGATAACAAGGCCTTTCTGGTGAGCCCCGACGGTAATGCCGCCGCCCAGATGGGCCACGATGCAGTTTATGTCCTCATATTTTTTCCCGAGTTCGCGGGCCAGCCTTCTTGCTGCTGTCTTCTGGTTCAAGGCATGAAAGGCGCTTTTTCTCGTAATTTCCGGTAAACCGGATATTCTGGCGAGCTCCTGCAGTTCATCCGTGCTGGGCGGATCGATTACGATGGATTTAATTCCGTATTCCCGCGCCAAATCAAGAGCGATGGCCGGTCCCAGGGCAGAGGGATGGGTGCCGAATTTTCCCGACAGCAGTTCTCTGCACATGGCCTCATCAATCAGATAAGCGCCGGCGGGCGTCGGCCGGCCGATGCCGCCGCGGCTGACGAGTAACGATACCTTTTCCCAATATATTTTTTTATCGGCTAAAAATTTTAAAAAACCGGCCCGGCGGAGAGGGATTTGATCGTTAATTGTAGAGCAGGCGGCCAGTTCGGCATTGCTGTATTGAATTGTTTCCATTTCCAACAGGTTGCCTCCAATGAACCGGGCAATTTTTGTGGATGTTGATCCGGTGTTGATAATGATCAGCTGGGGCTTGTCAGACATGGTGTGCTCTCTTTCTGCACATTAAAACGGCAAGTGCAATTTCCATTATTCGGCTTTCCGGCGTGGCGAAGGGAATATCCGTTATTACGGGATTCGTTCCTCCCAGGAGGGTACCCGCTGTTGTCATCGATCCCAGGAAAACCAGCGCTTCCGCGAGCAGGAAGCCGGTGTCGATTTCGGGGACAAGGTATATGTCGGCATTACCGGGGACGATGCTTTTCAATCCTTTTCTTTCCGCAGCTTTCCTGCTCAGGGCACAGTCGATATCGAGCGGCCCCTCAACTATGGCCTCCCCAAACTGTTTTCTCTCCGACATTTTGGAGAGAATCGCCGCGTCCAGTGTCGAGGGTATGTTTGCATTTACCTGTTCGATCGCGGCAAGCACGGCGACTTTGGGTTTGTCTATTCTCAAAATATCTGCGAGCACAAGTGCATTGTCCAGGATCTGCCTCTTTTCATCAAATGCCGGATTATTATTTACGAAAGTGTCGGTAATCAAAATAAGCTTTTTCGGCTGCTGCAGTTCAAAAAGGGAAACATAACTCAGCAGCGCCGTTTTCCGCAAACCGGTTTCCCGATCCGAGATACTATTAATAAAAATCCGCTGATTAGTGCCTCCCTGCATAATAATATCGGCGCGGCCTTCCCGGATCAGGTTGATCGCGCTATTCAGGGGATTCTTGTCGTCCACAATTTCATATTCCCGCAAAGCAGGCAGTTTGTTTGCGATCATTGCTTCCAGTTTTTTGCCGTTACCGATCAGGCAGGGACTTATTAGTCCGGCGGTTGCCGCCTGGCCGATGGCATCCAGATCACTTTTTCGGGCGCAAGGAACAACAAGCTTTTTTGCTTGCACTTTCTTTGCTTCTTCCAGGATCATTTTAAAAGTAATCATCGTACTTTGTCTTTCTCTTTTAATCTGTCTGCGATAACAGCACACATCGCCATCTGCTGAATTATGCTTTCACTGAAATCAGACCGCGCCGGGATGCATACTGGACCCCTGGATGTGGCAACAAGCGAGCAGCGGGTGACATTGATGAGGGCATCCAGCTTGCAGATGATGTTGCCGGTATCCAGGCAGGGAACGATGAGAATGTGGGGCATGTTTTCCAGCGGTGCGGTTTTTTCCCCGGCCGGAAAGTTCTTCTGTCCGGAAAAAATTTCCGTGAAAGAAGTTGCCGTGATGACCTCACAGTTCCCAAACTCACCCCGTGCGGCTGCTTTGCTGATTATTCCATAGTCACGGTAAGAAGTTAGCCTCCCGCCGAATTTTCTTTGACCGGAAAGCACGGCGATCTTCGGTTGCGCGTAACCCAGCAGGTTATATACAAAGACGGCGTTCTTAATGATCTCGGCTTTTCTCTGAATGTCCGGTTTGATATTTACGCCCACATCCGACAGGACGACCAGGTGGCTTAACCCGGGAACCTCCCACAAGGTGATTACGCTTACGGTCATTCCCGAACCGGCTCTTGCCTCCTCCTTGATAATGGCGCGATAAATGTAGGATGTGGGGATTTGCCCCTTGCTGGCGATATCCAGTTCCCCGGAAAAAAGCATCTTGATGCCAAGATCAGCGATAGCCTGACGGTTATCGCTGAAAATCTTTTCAAATCCGTCGATGTCGAAATCAACCTTATCGGCTATCCGCTTCATTTTTTCCGCGTTGCCGATAAGGATGGGTTCGATATAACCATTTTGCCAGCTTTTCTTCACTGCCCTCATGAATTCTTCATCTTCCGGAGCAAGGACGGCTAATCTTTTTGGGCCTTTTTCCTTTGCAATTATTGAAAAATCGGCCAGAGATTCGATCATGAAACACACCTCAAAGGAAACAGTTCCGTATTATTAACATATTCCCGTAAAGAGTTCTCCGCTTTTTTGATAATTGCCGGCCGGCCGGTAAAAGTAAAATGGCAGCGATAACTTATTCGGGAAAACGCAAGGGAAGACGATGAAATGTTTACCGGAAAAAACGGAGCGCAGGTTCAACGGATCTGCCGGAGACGCGAAGATGCCGGCTCCTTATTTTTTGTTTCGTTTGTCAATTATAATATTGTTGAGCATTTTCCAGGCTTTATCCAGATCTTCATTTTTTTCATCACCGGCGCCACTGCTTCCGTTGCCGCCGGTCGTATAAATGATCACGGTATTTCCGTCTTTGTCTTTCATTTCTCTCGCGCCGAGAGCGGCATAAGGATCTTGCCCCGCTTCCTGCCTGATCATTATTTGAATGGTTTCCTCGCTTACACCAGCGCTTTTCAAATCAATTACCTGCTGCGGCGTGAGCGCATGGCAAACTTCTGCCGAATAAGTGGAACAAAGAAAGAATGCGAAAGCGGTAAATATTTTTTTCATTGTCGCCACCTGATGATCAATTTTCTCTTGCCGGCGCATGTAAGTCAATCATGGGAACAGCGGCCAATATTTTCATAATAAATCTTATCGGCAAACATCGGACTTAAATAAAATTTTTGCCGGCTGTCAGCGCATTGAAGTCCGCAGCAACGCCCGTCTCCTTGGCGCCGGAGTTAAAAACCGGCAGAAAAATGGTCAGCAGGAGAATTGAAGATGTCATTCTCTTGCCCAGCTAAAGCTGTTTCTGTTCCAGGCAGAATTTATTAATAGCCGGCGGCGGGACGAGAGGATAATCTCCGGTGTAGCAGGCCAGGCAGAAGGAATCCTTGTCCATGCCTGTGGCGCGGACCATACCTTCCACGGTCAGATAATGCAGCGAATCCAGGCCGATAAAGGCGGCAATCGATTTTTCATTGCCTTTCTTTGCCGCCAGCAGTTCGCCGCGGGAGGAAAAATCGATGCCATAAGGACAGGGATAAATCGTGGGCGGGCAACTGATGACCATATGGATTTCCTTGACGCCGATGCCCCTTAAATTCTGCACGCGATTGCGACTGGTAGTGCCGCGAATGATCGAGTCTTCAACGATCAGTACTTTTTTCCCGGCCAGCAGGGGGCGGACTGGGTTTAATTTTACGCGGACGCCGAAATCGCGCATAGGTTGGGTCGGCTGGATAAATGTCCTTCCGACATAATGATTGCGGATCATGCCCATTTCGAAAGTAGTGCCTGATTCTTCGGCGTAACCCAGCGCCGCGTAGTTGCCGGAATCGGGGAAAGGCATGACGATATCGACCTGGGGGCTATATTCGCGGGCCAGTTCGTGGCCTAATCGTTTCCGGCACAAATAGACATTCTGGCCGAAAATCTGACTGTCGGGACGGGCGAAGTAAATCAATTCAAAAATGCAATGACATGATTTTACCGCCGGAAACGGAGTGATGCTTTGGCAGCCTGTAGCATCGATAATGATGATTTCGCCGGGGCTGACGTCCCGGATATATTGCGCTCCGACCAGATCAAAGGCACAGGTTTCCGATGCGACCACCCAGCTGCCGTTGAGCTTGCCGAGGGACAACGGTCGAAAGCCCCGCGGATCGCGGGCCGCGATGATTTTATCGCGGGTAAGCATGATAATGCTGTAAGCGCCCTCCAATCTGGCAAGGGCGGCAATCAAAGCTTTTTCCAGGCCTTCCTTCAAATACGGCGCCATCAGATGAATGATTATTTCGCTGTCCATAGTCGATTGGAAAATGGATCCTTTTGTTTCAAGTTCCTGCCGCAGTTGCTGGGCGTTGATGATGTTACCGTTGTGTGCCAGGGCGTAATATTCATCCGCGAAATGAACCAGAAACGGCTGGGCGTTGGAAAGAACAGAAGACCCGGTGGTGGAATAGCGGACGTGCCCGATGGCCAGTTTCCCGGGAAGCTTCTGCAAAGTCGGTTCCTTAAACACTTCCGAAGCAAGGCCCATTCCTTTGTGATTCCAGACTTGGCAGCCGTCGGAACTGACGATTCCGGCCGATTCCTGGCCGCGATGTTGCAAAGCAAACAGACCGAAAAAGGCGACGCGTGAAGCGTCTTCATGACCGTAAATGGCAAAAACTCCGCATTCTTCGCGGGGCCGGCTGGAATCATTTAAATATTTTCTTGCTGATGGCATATTGAATCTCTTTTTTAAGATTTATCCGGCATGATATTCCTGCAAGGAACGCACTTGCCAGTCTTCTTTAATGATTGCGGTCGTTGCTTCCACTAAAGCCCGCGCCCCGGCAATGGTCGTCGTATAAAGAATGTTATAAGTAAGCGCGCCCCGGCGGATGTGGTAGGCATCACGGGTCGATTTGCGCCCGACGCTGGTATTGATGACCATTTGAATATCGCCGTTCTTGATGCGGTCCGTGATGTTCGGCCGGCCTTCGCTGACTTTCAATACGGTTTCGGCGTTAATCCCGTGTGCTTTCAACTGCGCAGCCGTGCCGCGTGTGGCGATGAGATTAAAGCCGAGTTGCTGAAAATTGCGGGCAACAGGCACAATCTTTTCTTTATGGGAGTCGTGCACGCTGATGAAAACAGTACCTTTTCGCGGTAGTTTGAAACCTGCGGCCATTTGTGATTTGGCGAAAGCCAGTCCAAAACAACGGTCAATGCCCATAACCTCACCGGTTGATTTCATTTCCGGCCCCAGTAGGCTGTCCACATTGGGAAAACGGCTGAAGGGGAAAACGGCCTCTTTAACCGAGATATGGGCCGGTTTTATCGTTTTTTCGAAACCGAGTTCCGGGAGCGTTTTGCCCAGCATTATTTTGGTGGCCAGTTTCGCCAGTGGCACGCCGATGGCTTTGCTGACAAAAGGAACCGTCCGGGATGCGCGGGGGTTTACTTCCAAAACGTACAGAATCCCGTCTTTAATTGCATATTGAATATTCATCAATCCGACAACCTTCAGCTCGCGGGCAAGCATGATCGTCTGCTTTTCAATCAGTTCCAGCAGTACGGACGGTATGGTCAATGGCGGCAGAATGCAGGCACTGTCGCCGGAGTGGATTCCCGCCTCTTCGATGTGCTCCATGATGCCGGCGACCACGGTATTTTCTCCATCGCTTAGGGCATCGACATCCACTTCGATGGCATCTTCCAAAAACTTGTCGATCAGGATCGGATGATCAGGGGAAACCAGCAGCGCCCTGCTCATAAAAGAAGCAAGCGTTTGGGGATCGTAAACTATTTCCATTGAACGGCCGCCGAGCACATATGAAGGGCGGACAAGCACCGGATAACCGATCCGTTGGGCTGCCTGCAGGGCTTTTTCCACGTCCCGTGCCGTATCATTGTCCGGCTGGTGGAGTTTTAATTTGGCAACGATTTCCTGAAAACGGTCGCGGTTTTCCGCCCGGTCGATGGCATCGGGCGAAGTACCCAAAATATTAATTCCGGCATCTTCCAGTCCCCGGGCGAGATTGAGCGGTGTCTGGCCGCCGAACTGAACAATAACACCGTCCGGGTTTTCCGTTTGTATGATATGTAAAACATCTTCGAGGGTAACCGGTTCGAAAAAAAGCTTGTCGGAAGTATCGTAATCCGTACTTACCGTTTCCGGATTGGAGTTGATCATGATGCTTTCGCAACCTTCTTCTCTTAAAGCAAAGGAAGCATGAACACAGCAGTAGTCGAATTCAATCCCCTGTCCGATCCTGTTGGGGCCGCCGCCGATAATGGCTATTTTCTTTTTAACGGAAGGACGTGCTTCATTTTCTGTTTCATAAGTGGAATAATAGTAAGGCGTGCGGGCTTCAAATTCGGCGGCACAGGTGTCCACCAGCTTGTATACGGGAATAATATTTTCTTTTTTGCGCCAATTACGTATTTCCGCTTCCGTTTTATTCCAGAGGCCGGCCAGTGCCCGGTCGGAAAACCCCATTTTTTTTGCTGTATAAAGCAGCTTAGTTGCCGGTGGCAAATTTTTCAATTCTTCTTCCGCCGTCACAATTTCCTTAATCTGATGCAGAAACCAGGGATCAATTTTTGTCAGTTGCTGTATTTCCGCGATAGTTATCCCCTTGTGGAGGGCGGCTGCTATATAAAATAACCTTTGCGAGTTCGGCACAATCAGTTTGCTTTTTAATAAGGCCTTGTTGTCGGTTACATCCGCGGGCAGCGGGTGCAGCAGGCTGAAACGGCCTGTTTCCAATGAACGGATTGCCTTTTGCAGTGCTTCCTTAAAGGTGCGGCCGATGGCCATGGTTTCGCCGACCGATTTCATGGATGTTGTTAGGAAGTCTTCCGTTTCCGGAAATTTTTCAAAAGTCCAGCGCGGTATTTTCACCACACAGTAGTCTATGGTCGGTTCGAACGATGCCATCGTTTCGCCGGTGATGTCATTGGGAATTTCGTCCAGGGTATAACCAACGGCCAGTTTGGCGGCTATCTTGGCTATCGGAAAGCCCGTGGCTTTGGAGGCTAGCGCGGAAGAACGCGAGACACGGGGATTCATTTCCACAACAATCATTTCGCCGTTTTCGGGATTGACGGCAAACTGGACGTTGGAGCCGCCGGTTTCCACGCCGATCTCCCGCATGATGGCGATGGCTGCATCGCGCATATTCTGGTATTCCCGATCGGTTAATGTTTGCGCCGGGGCGACCGTAATCGACTCGCCTGTATGTACCCCCATGGCGTCAAAGTTTTCAATGGAGCAGATAATAACGACGTTATCCGCCATGTCGCGCATCACCTCCAGCTCATATTCCTTCCATCCCAGCACGGATTCTTCGATCATGACCTCGCTAATCATGCTCGCATCGAGGCCGTTTTTGGCGATTTCTGCGAGTTCTTCGCGGTTATAGGCTACACCGCTGCCGGTGCCGCCCAGCGTAAAGGATGCCCGGATAATGATCGGGAAACCTATTTCTTCTACTATTTTATTCACTTCCGGCATGCTGCGGGCAAACCCGCTTTTAGGCATGCGCAGCCCTATCTTCTCGATGGCGCGCCGGAATTTTTCGCGATCCTCCGCCTTATGAATGACATCCAGTGAAGCGCCGATCATTTCCACGCCGTATTTCTCAAGCACACCGCTTTCCGCCAGTGCCACCGCCGTATTCAAGCCGGTTTGCCCACCCAGTGTCGGCAGAAGGGCGTCAGGTCTTTCCCGGGCGATTATCTTTTCCACCGCCTCGGCGGTTATGGGTTCGACATAGGTACGGTCGGCCATTTCCGGATCGGTCATGATGGTGGCGGGATTGCTGTTGATGAGGACAACTTCGTAGCCTTCTTCGCGCAGCGCCTTACAAGCCTGAGTTCCCGAGTAATCGAATTCACAGGCCTGGCTGATGATGATCGGCCCGGAACCAATAAGCAGTATTTTCTTTATGTCTGTCCGTTTCGGCATATGCTGAAAGTCAACTTGTATCTGATCAAAATTTACCGTTTGGTCCTTGCTGCAATCTTCGTCTTTCCCTTGCCTGAGATCAGGTGCCGGCGCACAAAATTGTCGGGGGGGAAGCTCTTTCCGGCAGCGGCATAACGCTCGGCCAATTACCTGTTTTACGGCCTGCGGCGCGATATTGTGAAACCGCCTTAAAATAAGCGCTGACAACGCCGCGAAATAATGCTGTGCCCCGATGTAAAAAACATACAGCCCGCTCCCTTATTCCCACTCGATTGTGCCGGGTGGTTTGGAACTGATATCGTAAACGACACGGTTGACGCCGCGCACCTCGTTGATAATACGGGTGGAAATGCGTGCCAGGACTGCATGCGGCAGCGGCGCCCAGTCGGCGGTCATGGCGTCGTCGCTTGTTACGGCGCGAATCGCCAGAATATTTTCATAGGTGCGCTGATCTCCCATAATGCCTACGCTTTTTATCGGCAGCAGTACGGCAAATGATTGCCAGAGCTTCCGGTAAAGATTATTTGCGCGGATTTCCTCAAGCAAAATGGCGTCGGCATTGCGCAGGATGACGAGACGTTTCGCCGTAACTTCGCCGATGATACGGACGGCCAGCCCCGGTCCCGGAAAGGGCTGCCGCCAGACAACGTCGTCGGCCAGTCCCAGTTCCTTGCCCAAAATCCGGACTTCATCCTTAAACAAATGTTTAAGCGGTTCGACGAGTTGCAGCCGCATTTTTTGCGGAAGGCCGCCGACATTATGGTGCGATTTTATCACCGCGCTGGGGCCGCCGAACGCCGAACGCGATTCAATCAAATCCGGATACAAAGTCCCCTGTGCCAGAAATTTCACATTTTTTATTTTATGTGCTTCGTGGTCGAAAACTTCAATGAATGTTCTGCCGATTATTTTACGCTTCTTTTCCGGATCCGTGACGCCCTTGAGTCTTTTTAAAAACATTGATCCGGCGCGAGAGAAGCGGAGATTGATTTTTAGGTTTTTTTTGAACATCTCTTTTACTTTGTCGGCTTCGTTCAGCCGCAGCAAGCCGTTGTCGACGAAGACGCAAATCAGCTTTTTGCCGATGGCGCGGTTGAGCAGGACGGCGGCTACGGAGGAATCAACTCCGCCGGAAAGACCGAGGATTACACGGCCGTCGCCCACCTGACGCCGGATTTCCTCCACCGCATGGTAGATGAATGATTTCATAGACCATGATTTTTTACATTTGCAGACGGCAAAGAGGAAATTGGCAATCATTTTTTTGCCGGCCCTGGTATGTACAACTTCGGGATGAAATTGCAGGCCGTAAAAGTTTTTCTTAACATTTTCCGCCGCCGCCACCAGCGTATTTTCCGTGGTTGCCGTAACGGCAAAGCCCGCCGGGAGCCGGCCGATTGCATCACCGTGGCTCATCCAGCACGGCGTCTTTTTCTCGATACCGGAAAAGATGCCTGTTTGCTTTTTAATGTGGAGCTCTGCGAAACCATATTCGCGCTTGGTAGAGCCGATAACCTGACCGCCCAGCGAATCAACCATATATTGCAGTCCGTAACAGATTCCCAGTACCGGAATGCCCAGGCCGAAGATACCTTTATCCACCCGCGGCGCTCCCTTGCCGTAAATGCTGGCGGGTCCGCCGGATAAGATTATCCCCGCGGGGTTCATTGCTTTAATCGCGGCGAGAGAAATAGTCGGCGGTTCGATCTGGCAGTAAACATGATGCTCCCGCACACGCCGGGCGATAAGCTGATTATACTGGGAACCGAAATCTATGATTAAAATCATGCCGCTTTCTCCTTTTCCTCTTTCATCATGGCAATGAATTGAGAAAATAAATATTGGGTGTCATTAGGGCCCGGCGCGGCTTCCGGATGATACTGCACGCTCATGGTCAGCGGCATTTGCATGCCCTCCGAAGTATGGTCGTTTAGATTGCTGTAGGTATTGTCGGCTTTGCCGCCCAGCGATAGCGGAACGACGACAAATCCATGATTTTGCGAAGTTATTTCTATACGGCCCGTTTGTATGTTTTTTACGGGCTGATTAATGCCGTGATGCCCGAATTTCAGCTTTTCCGTATATCCGCCGATCGCCTGTCCGATGATTTGATGCCCAAGGCAAATACCGAAAACCGGTAACTTCCCGATGAGCATGCTCGCCGTTTCGACAATATACGGAAGGGCGGCCGGGTCGCCGGGGCCGTTGGAAAGCAGGATTCCATCGGGATGGCAACTGAGAATGTCCCGTCCTGATGATGTTGCCGGAAAAACAACAACTTCACAGCCGTTGTTTTCCAAAAGCCGCAGAATGTTGTATTTCACGCCGCAATCCAGCACGGCCACGCGCAGTTTTTGAGATATTTTATTCCGTGGGATTCCGCCTGCCTGCGGAGCATTTTCTCTCCAGCAATAAGGACTGGAGCAAGTTACTTCCCTGACCAGATCTCGGCCCACCAGTCCCGGATATTCCCGGACTTTTCGCAGCAGGGATGCCGTATCGGAATCAGCAGTAGAGATTATTCCCTTCATGGCACCGGAAATCCGCAAACGCCGTGTTAGCGCGCGGGTATCAATCCCTTCCAGGCCGATTTTCCCGTGTTCTTCCAGAAATTCTTTCAGCCTTTTTTTCATGCGCCAGTTGCTGGGGTTAGGCTGATATTCCCGCACAATAAAACCTTCCAGATGAAGCCCGGACGATTCCATGTCTTCTTCGTTAATGCCGTAATTGCCGATGAGGGGATAAGTCATGGTGACGATCTGGCCTTTATAGGAAGGATCGGTAATAACCTCCTGATAACCGGTCATTCCGGTGTTAAAAACTACTTCCCCCATGGTTTCGCCGCTGCCGGCAAAGGTAAAACCTTCAAAGATGCTTCCATCCTCCAGTACCAGCAAGGCGCTATGATCTCTATTTAACAGCGGCATTTTTAATATCCAGTATTTTCCCCGGGGTTTTTAAATCCCGTGTCCGGGCAGGGCTTCCTACCTTCTTTCGCCGGGCGCGTCAACAATTAAAGCAGCGGCAGGTAACGCTCGATTTCGAACCGGCTGACGTGAGTGCGGAATCTGTCCCATTCCAGTTTTTTGTTTTCAATGAATTTTCGGAAAATATGTTCACCGAGTGTCTCCTTTACCAGAGAACTTTTTTCCACCAGTTGAATTGCTTCATGAAGACTGCCGGGCAGGGAGACTATCGCTGCCTTTGCCCTGGCTTTCTCGTCCATTTCATAAATATCCTCTTCCACGGGATCCGGCAGTTTGTATTTCTTCTCCATTCCCTGCAGGCCTGCTGCCAGCATGACGGCAAAGGCCAGATAGGGATTGCATGACGGGTCAGGTGATCTGAATTCGATCCGCGTTGCTTTTTCCTTACCCGGCTTATACATGGGGACACGAATCATGGCGGAACGGTTGCGGCGGGCCCAGGATACATAAACGGGTGCTTCATATCCCGGAACCAGACGTTTGTAAGAGTTAACCCACTGATTGCAAATAGCGGTTATTTCCGGAGCATGTTTCATTAAACCGGCGATGTAATGCTTACACAGCCGGGAAAGATGATATTTATCGCTGCCGTCGAAGAACGCATTGCTGTTATCCTTGAACAGAGACTGATGCGTATGCATGCCGCTGCCGTTTTCGCCGAAAACCGGTTTCGGCATAAAAGTGGCGTAAACGCCGTTCTGCCTGGCGATTTCCTTGACGGCGGTACGATAGGTCATAACTTTATCGGCCATGGATAATGCTTCATCATAGCGTAAATCGATCTCATGCTGACTCGGCGCTACTTCGTGATGGGAGTATTCGACGCGGATGCCCATATCCTGCAAGGCAAAGATTGTCTGCCGGCGCAGGTCGGTGGCGCGATCTACGGGAAGGCCGTCGAAATAACCACCCCGGTCCAGATATTCCACGGAAGAATCATTGGCAAAATAAAAATATTCCAATTCCGGGCCGACGTTGAATGTGTAACCCATTTCCCGGACTTTATTGAGCATACGCTTCAAAGCGTAACGGGGGTCGCCTTCGTAGGGGGTTCCGTCAGGGTTATAAACGTCGCAAATCATACGCGCCACCGGGCGTTCACTCGGGCGCCAGGGAATAAGCTGAAAAGTGGTGGGATCGGGCATCGCCAGCATATCGCTTTCTTCAATGCGGCAGAATCCTTCGATCGACGAGCCGTCAAAGCCCATTCCTTCCGCCATTCCGTCCTCCAGTTCCGAGGGGCTGATACTGAAAATTTTTTGCATTCCCAGGACGTCCGTAAACCAGAATTGAATAAAGCTCACATTTTTTTCTTTTACGACCTTCAGTACGTCTTGCGGTGTCCAGCAGATGATCATTTTTGCAATACCTCTCATGTGATTGCCGCCCGGAAAAGATAAAGGATTAATTTTCCGGCGGCGGTTAGTTAGTTAATGAACAACATCTCCCAGAATTTAGGCATGGGCCACAGTTCGTCGTCCACCAGTCCTTCCAGGTCATCGACGTATTCACGCAGTTCATTCATGGAAGTTTTTACTTTGCTGCAGAGCATTTCAGCCTTGCGCTGTTCGTCAGAAACGGCGTGCGCCGCCGCAACTTTGGCCATGATGTCTTTATTGGTGGCATGAATCTTATTGATCAGATCAACCATTCTTTTTAAAATCTCCAGCTGCGGAGACAGAACAACGGCGCTGCCCAGTGCGCTCTTGGTCTCGTTGATCGCGCCAGCCAGTATTTTCTGACAGGCTGTTGCCGCCGGGATAACCTGATTGCTGCAAATATTGCTCAGACATTTTACTTCAATCTCCAGATCCTTTATGTATTTCTCAAGATAAATCAGATATCTTGATCCGAGTTCGACATTGGATAGAACATTATATTTTTCAAAGATGTTCAGAGCCCTGTCGGTGACGAGTGCTTTCAGCGCCGCCGGAGTCGTTTTATCGTTGGGCAGCCCGCGCTTGGCGGCCTCTATTTCCCATTCCTTGGTGTAATTGTCGCCATTAAAGAGTATCGGTTTGATATCCTTTATTTCTTTCCGCAGAACTTCGAATACCGTCTGGTTGATATTCCCGTTTTTGGCTTTGATTTTTGTTGCGAGATAATCAAGGCTTTCGGCAACTATGGTATTGAGCACCGTAGCCGGAAAAGAAATGGATTGCGATGAACCTACCGCCCGGAACTCGAATTTGTTGCCTGTAAAAGCAAAGGGGGACGTTCTGTTGCGGTCGGTACTGTCTTTACTGACGATCGGCAGCGAGGAAATTCCCAGATCGATGATTTCTGCATTGGTGGCTTTGGTTACAATTCCCTTTTCAATGTTATTCAGAATAGCTGTTAACTGGTCGCCGAGAAATACCGAGATGATCGCCGGCGGCGCTTCGTTGGCGCCCAGCCGGTGGTCGTTGGCATAAGTGGCAACTGCCGCGCGCAGAATGTCGGCATTTTTATAAACGGCGCGGATGACGGCGATCAAAAATACCAGAAACTGAATGTTGTCATGCGGGGTTTTCCCCGGATTCAGCAGGTTATTGCCGTTGTTGTCCGATAAAGACCAGTTGATGTGCTTGCCGGAACCGTTAATCCTGGCGAAGGGTTTTTCATGCAGCAGGGCGGCCAGGTTGTGTTTTTTTGCCACCGACCGGAGCGTGTCCATAACAAGCTGATTATGGTCGACGGCAAGGTTGGCTTCTTCAAATATCGGCGCTATTTCAAATTGGCTGGGTGCGACTTCATTGTGCCTGGTTTTAGCGGGGATGCCCAACTTAAAGAGCTCTTCTTCCACATCGTGCATATAGGAAGATATTCTTTCCTTGATGCTGCCGAAATATTGGTCTTCCAGCTCCTGTCCCTTGGCCGGCGGCGCCCCGACTACCGTCCTGCCGCCCAGCACGAGATCCTGCCGTTTGAAGAAATAATCCCTGTCGATGAGGAAATATTCCTGCTCCGGGCCCAGGTTGGAATAAACCCTTTTGGCGCTTTTGTTGCCCAAAATTTTCATCATGTTCAATGCGCTCTTATTAATCGCCTTGCTGGAACGCAGCAGCGGCGTTTTTTTATCCAGCGCCTCTCCCGTAAAAGAAATGAAAGCAGTCGGAATGCATAACGTTGTGGAAATTCCGTTGCGGCGGATGAAAGCCGGCGAAGACATATCCCAGGCAGTGTAACCACGGGCTTCAAAAGTTGCCCTGATCCCGCCGCTGGGGAAACTGGATGCATCCGGTTCTCCCTGCACCAGCTGCTTGCCGGAAAATTTTTCTATGACTTCACCGATGCCGGCCGGCTCGATAAAAGCGTCATGTTTTTCCGCCGTGGTGCCGGTCATCGGCTGGAACCAGTGGGCAAAATGAGTAGCTCCTTTTTGCAGTGCCCATTCTTTCATGGCACAGGCCACGACGTCCGCGGTGGCAGTATCGAGTACCTTGTCTTCGGTAATCGCATCCATCAATTTTTTATATATATCCTTGGGAAGCATTTCCTTCATAACTTTATTGCTGAAGGTATCCTCTCCGTAGTATTCCGATACGGGGACGAATTTTTCTTTTTCGATAATGTAATGCCTCTCCGACGCGATCATTGGCTTTGATTTTTTCATGGGTTATCCATCCTCTCCAAATATTTTTAATTTACTTATTCCAGCGGTGAATTTTCAGTTATGCTCCAAACGCCTGTGGGGCAGGCCCCGGCGCAAAATCCGCAGCCGATGCACCGTTCCGCATCGGCGGTATATTCAAATAATCCGCCGCCTAAATCCCTTCGGGAAATGGCGTTTTGCGGACAGATGCTTTCGCAGATGCCACAGTCACGGCAAGAGCCGCAGGAAGCACAGTTATCGGCACAGGATGCGGTGTCGGCAAATTTGTTCAGCCGTGGGTCGAAATATTCCAGCTTGACCCTTGCGGGGTCAATGACGGGCAGCTGATCATATGTTTCCGCTCTTCCGCTCAGCAAATCATCGATTGTCCGGGCGGCAATGCGGCCGGCGCCGATGGCTTCGGTGAGCAGGCCTGGTTTTACGGCATCGCCGACGGCGAACACACGGGGATCGGTTGTCCGGAAACTTTTATCGACGGCGATAAATCCTTTTTCGATGGCTATCCCGGATGGTACGAATGACAAATCAGGAATATCACCGACCGCGATAATAACCGTGTCTGCCGGTATTCTTTCTCCGTCGGTCAATTCCACCCCTTCATCGCCGATAGCTTTGGTAAAGCGCGGCCAAATGAATTTTGCTCCTGCCGCTTCGGCATGCTTTCTTTCCACGCCGAATGACGCGGGCTGCTGGACGTCAATCAGGGTGATTTCGCGGGCGCCCAGTCGCGCGGCTTCTGCCGCGGCGTCGCAGCCCACGTTCCCGGCGCCGATGATGACAACTTTATTTCCCACTTTTGCTTTATCACGTTTGCTCATTTTGAGAAAATCAGTTGCGGTGACTGCTTTCTCCATGCCCGGAATAGCCGGTTTTCGGGCCTTTCCGGCGCCTACGGCAATGACAATATAGTCATATTCGTCCAATATTTCCTGAAATTTTTCTTTAGTCAGGTTTTTATCCAGATGGCAATGTTTTATATTTTTAGCCAGTCTGGCTAGCTCATGTTCTAAAACCTCACTGGGAATACGGCTCTTCGGTATGGTTTCAGTAATTTTTCCGCCAAGTTTCTTCCTGCTTTCGAAAATGACCGGTGCATGGCCTTTGAGCCGTAATTGCCAGGCCACGGAAAGACCGGCGGCACCGCCGCCGATGACGGCTATTTTTTTGCCGGTAGCGGGCAGCGTCTGCGGTTCCTGTGCGGTCAAAGAAGCCTTACCCAAAAGGGCCAGATCCAATAACGGCAGGCTTACGTGGCCGCGCGTGCAATGCTGCATGCACAAATTGGGGCAAAGGTAACCGCAAACAGTCGCCGGGAAAGGCGTATATTCGAGAGCGAGATTCACGGCTTCGGCCATTTTCCCCTGGCGAATCAACTCCCATCTCTTCTGTACCGGGATGCCGGTTGGGCAGTTAGCCTGACAGGGGGGTAAAAATTTTCCATTCTCCCATACAGGAACGAAGCGGCGTAAATGGCCGGTTGTGATTAAGCCGATCGGCGAACGGTCCAGACTGGAGAGATCACCGATCAAACCACCCGGGCCTAACTCTTTCTCCCAGACGTCGCGGCGGTACGCGGCAATATCGCGTTGCGATTTACCTTTTTTCTCGTGCGGCTTCCGAGAAGTTAAAAGCTTCCATTCATCGCGGCTGCCGGTAAGTTGATCCCATAAATAATGTTTGCCGATCGCCGTTAAAAAGTGCTGTAAATTTTTTTTCAGCCAGTTCCATTCTTCATCAGGCAGATGGCTTATCAGCCGGGCATCCTGACTGCTGAAACTTTCCTGCCGGCCGCGAAAAAAAATCTTGCCGCCCACCATGCCGACACAGGGACGGTAACTCAGTACGGCTGAATCTTTTTCGGCGCCGACGCCGCAGACGACAGCGATACCGCCGGCCATAAATTCGGCGAAAGAATCGCCTACCTTGCCGAACACCCAGAGTTCCGGCGGCTCAAACCGGGGATTGTGCTTGGTCATGGTCATGCCGCGCGCCCCGATGTCGCCGTCGATATAGATTCTGCCCTGCGCCATGGCATTGGCCACGCCGTTGGTGGCGTCGCCGTGCACGATTATCGTGGCTCCGGCATTAAGCCAGCCTACATCGTCGGAAGCCGGGCCGAAAACCTCGATTACCGTATTGGGAAAACCCATGGAACCCAGGCGCTGACCAGAGGAGCCTAAAACATTCACCCGAACCTGATCGTTGCCCGCCCGCCACAGGCGTCCGCCGATCCCGTGCTGGCCGTGCGCGGTGACTTCAATTTGCCGGTAGCCGTCAGCCACGGCGCGCTGGATGCGCTCTTCCAGGATTCGCGAGTCTACGCGGGCTGAGTTTTCGAAACCATTGATTTTTAAGGGGCCTTTTGATGACATTAAGTCTACCCGATCATTTTATAAAACATATTTTATTTTCAAGCGTTCGGCGGCATGCGCGTCGGCAATGCCGAGGGCATCCGCCATGCCGATGGGCAGTGAAGTGGAACGGCCCAAAGGAGCGACTATCTTTTTAAATTCAGTATTAAAGCTCGTAAATACGTCCACAATGCGCCGGGCTATCTGTTCCGGATCGAGGCGGCGATCCAAACGGGGATCCTGTGATGTTATCCCTTTCGGACAGAGACCGATATTGCAGATATTGCAGCGATCCGTTTCCGATCCCAGACAACCGGCCGCCGCCTGCATGATGTATTTGCCCGTCTGCACACCGCTGGCGCCCAGCATGATCAGGGCGGCGGCATTGGCTGCCAGATTGCCGTTTTTGCCGATACCGCCGCCGGCAAAGAGCGGGATCTCGTTTTGTTTGCCGACCTTGACCAGGTTCAAGTAAGCGTCCCTCAGGTTGCTGGCAATCGGGTGACCCATATGATCCATGGATACGTTGTAGGCGGCACCGGTACCGCCGTCTTCGCCGTCGATGGCCAGGCCGCCGGCGTAAGGGTTCCTGGTCAGATTATTCAGTACCGCCAGTGCGGTGCTGGTTGCGGAAATTTTCGGGTAAACTGGCACGCGGAAACCCCAGGCCATAGCCATTGACTGGATCATTTTGGCAACTGCTTCCTCAATGGAATATTTTGTCTGATGGGTCGGCGGGCTGGGCAGGCTTACACCCTGAGGAACTCCGCGGATGGCGGCAATCAGCTTGTTGACTTTGTACCACATCAGCAGTCCGCCGTCCCCCGGTTTTGCTCCCTGGCCGTATTTGATTTCAATGGCGCACGGGTCTTCCTTCATTTGCGGCAGTGCATGAATGATCTCGTCCCAGCCGAAATAACCGCTGGCTATTTGTAAAATAACGTATTTGAGGAAACGTGATTTCAGAAGCCGGGGCGGGCAGCCGCCCTCACCGGTGCATATGCGTACCGGCATTCCCAGCTCTTCATTGAGGTATGAAATCCCCATCTGCAAGCCTTCCCACATATTTGGCGATAAGGCGCCGAAAGACATGCTGCCGATAATCAACGGATATATTTCCCGCACCGGCGGTATCCAGCCGTTTTCTTTACCCGCCCTGATCATTTCTTCCGGCGGAAGCACCCTGCCTAGAAGCGTGCGCAATTCAAACTCGTGTCTTCCGGCGTCGAGCGCCGGATCGGTCAGCATGGAAATGCGGACGAATTTGATCTTGTCCAGTACACTGTCGGGAGAATTGCGGCGGCCGCCGCGGCGGCGCGGTTCACCACCTGTATTGACGTGAAACCGCAGTTTGTCTATTTCGTCACTGTGCACCGGCAATACGGCGCCGTTGGGGCAAACCAGGGGGCACATACCGCACCCGACGCACGCATATGCGGCCTCCGTACGCTGTGTTATCCCGTGATATACCTTGAAAAGATTGGCGGGCTTTTCCTCCAGCCCCACGGGAACCTGCACCAGCCTTTTACGGTGCACTCCCAGTTCAATGGCACGCACCGGACAAATTGCCGTGCATTTTCCGCAAAGCGTACACTTTTCTTTGTCCCAGAGGATC
>CAYYBK010000013.1:0-19702 GCA_964470015.1 uncultured Syntrophales bacterium | reverse complement strand
TCATTTGCGACCAGTCCCCGTGGTAAACATTTTTTGATTCATCATCCGCAGCCGCGGTAATATATGCAATGAAAGAGGAAGCAATTTTATCAGAAACTGAGCAATGTTTCACAGCTGCTCATTTAGCAAAGCCGGGTTGCAAATACTTCGCTTGGCATTGAATCGCTGCTGTAAGTAGGTATATTTAAGCCGGCTTATTAAATAACGATGGCTATGATTGTGCGTAATGCATTCAAAAATGAGAACGGTTTCACCTTACTGGAAATCATTTTGGTTCTGCTTTTGCTAGGCATCCTGGCCTTAGTTGCGATCAGCCGTTCTGTCAATTACCATGGAGAAGTCTATGCCGGTGCTGATGTTTTGAAAACGCACCTGCGTTATGCTCAAACTATGGCCATGAATTCCGCTCTAAATTCTGGTCCCACAGTATGGGGAGTGCGCGGAACGACCACTAACTATTGGCTCTTTCAGGGGACAGATCCCGCTGCTGCCGTCAACCATGTTGCCCTGCCGGAAGATGAAACTTTTGTCAGTTCCGATAAAACAGTTAATTTAACGGCAAAAAAAATCAAGCTCGCCACTGTTTTTACCATCTATTTTGATAAACGGGGCGTACCATACACCGCCTACACCAACACCATGGTAAATACGCCGCTATCCAATGCGCTGAACATAAATCTTAAGCCGCTTGATGCGGCAACACCCGCCGTTGCAGTAACAGTAATACCGCGAACGGGATATATACCATGAAGAGCTGCCAAGGATGGACACTTCTGGAAGTAATAATTGTCATCGTGATTATGGCTGCAGCGGCGGCGATGTTTGTATCTTATATGGGGTCAGCATATATACGCAGTCCAACCTCCGCCGGTTTGGTCAGCGATCAATACAAGTTAGTTCAGCAGATGGAAATATTAACCAGCCAATACCGGCAGGCCCTGCAAGACGGCAACGGTACCATCGCTGATTTATGCGCCTTTAAGGCATCCTGCGTAGATAATCTGGCGATTGAAGGAATAAACATAGTGGATACGGCACATACATCTTGCACTTATACCCTTACCGACAGTACGGGTACATACACGACAGCCGCAGGCAGCGCTCTTCTGGTAACCTTGACTTATAAAAATCAAACGCTGCAAAGCATATTTACAAAATAACCATTCAGGAACAAAGAATGAACAGAAGAGGGTTTACGGTTATCGAAATGATCGTCATGCTGGTTATCCTGGGCGTTGTAGCGATTATATTAGGCAACGTCATCGCTTATATAATGCAAAGTTACAACTTCGCCCGCAACAGCAGTCATTTATCGCAAAAGGCGCAATTGGCCATGGCGCGGATTAAGATTGAACTCACGGATGCGGTGATGATATCCGCGGCGACACCGGATCAAATTGATTACACGTTGTCCAAAAGCACGCTTCCTTCATGTGCCGCGGATACAGGGTGCCAGTATAGTATAAAGAGGGCCGGCACCGCGATAACAATTGAAGGAACAAATCCTGTGGTAACACCTGCAGTATTGATTGACGGATTAACCGCCAATAATAACGGCAATATTTTTCTCCGTTATTATCAGGCCGACGGAACGACAGCTTGGACGACAACGAACGGATTCAGTACACTCACTAAAATACAAGTTGTATTTTCTTTGGATAATGAAACCGGGCGCGGCGTCATTCCACTAAAATATGAGTGTTCGATCAATCCCCGGGCCAATACAGTAATCAACGCGCCGCAACCAAACTGAAACACATTAGCGAAATGAACAGCATACTAAAAACAAGATATATCAACGGGAAGAAACGACAGTCGGGCAGCACATTACTTGTAATCATAATTGCCCTGGTCACCATCGCCGTTCTTGGCGTGGCCGTATATTCACTGACATATACGGCCACATCAAATCAGGCGGTGGCACAAAGGGCAACCAGGGCTTATTATCTTTCGGAATCGGGAGTTAGAATTGCCTCCAGTGAGTATCGGGCTGCGGTTGCCGCCGGTACAGCTAACAGCGTTCTTCCTGCACTTCATAATAAAACATTTAAACTGCAGGATAATGTCAGTTCCTTTACATTAAGTGTTTACCCTTATTGGCTTTACGCCAAGGACACTTATTCTGCCGGTACGAATTCGATAATGCTTTATCTACCGGGCGCTCTGCCGAAGAGAGACAATACGGATACGGCAATTGTTTTCCCCACGGGTTTTGCCGATACTCTCTATCTAAGAATAAAAGATGCCCGATCCGCGACGTGGGCCGGCTCCACTTTCGTTCCGTACAGTAGCGCTGCCGCAGGCACATTTGCGGCAGGATACGGCACACCGGTAAGTTTCAATTTGGCGGAAACATTTAGCAGTGACATAGCTGCGGGGGATGAATTCTATATTGGTTATCTGGTTACCCAAAATTCAACACATGCAGGTAATGATTTGTCTATTTTCATGGCGGATACCAATATGCCTTACATGTTTCCGCCTCAGCAGGGAACGGTAATTGTCGTGAAATCAACCATAGCATATTACAAATATGATTTACGCATTGTGGACAGCACTGTTTCTCCAGTTAAAGTGACATTAACAAACATCAAGAATCTTGATGGTACATCCGCTGCACCCAATATTTTAATCGGCAATCAGGTATATGCAGGAAAAAGCGTCGGCTTCCGCTCAACATCAACATACGGGGGAGAATAAAATGAAGAAGTTAAAATCAGGAGAAGCAAAGTGCCTAAAATATTAATTGTTCTTGTTTCATTATCCATCTTGTTATGTTTACCGGTAAATCCGGCGGCCGCACAAAAAGCGCAAAAAACGATTACATCCTATACCTATGATAAGAATATCGGCGTCACGAGACCGGGGTCGGGTGTGGAACCCGCGGCCGGTGATACATCTACTTCCACAACAATCACCGATCCGCAGACATCGAGTGATTTTCCACCTGTTGAAAATACGGATGATGCCATTTCCGTAAATCCGGCGAGCGGAACAATAACCTTGATAAACGAGGAGACTGAAACATCCGGTTCCATCTGGTATGGCGGATCGAGTTCGTCAGCAACTGTTTGCAATGCTTGCACCAACGGCGTTTGCCCCTTTGGCATCGGTTTTCGCGCCTACTTTGAATTCCGGACGCTGCAGGATATGAGCGCCAGAAGCGATGCCATTATCAGTAACGGCGTTGCGGGACCGGGGGGCGATGGTTTTACTTTTACGGTTATGAACGCCTCTCAAAACACCATCGAGGACCGGGGTGGAATCCCGATGAATAACGGCACGCCAATTTTCAGCATGGGTTCATTGCTGGGCTATGCCGGTCCGGGCAATACAGCGAATAAGTTAGGAATTAGGCCTCCCAAGTTTGCCATCGAATTTGACATGTATCCGAACAATACCAGTAATAATATTTGCAATGGCGGCCGTTATGATAATGCGGGCAGCTATGATGTGTATGGCAGCAGCGGAAATACGAGTAATCATGTTGCCTTAATGTACTGGGGAGTGGATCCCTCCTCCACCACCATGTGCTCGTACGGCACAACTGCCGGAACTTCTTATCCCCAGGCATCGATGGACGACAACTACCATGGGGCCGGTGCGGGGACAACAACAAATCCTTATAACTCATCACTAAGCGGCAACGGATCGAATGCCTCAGGAGCATACGGCTATTATGAACGGTCCAGAGCAAATAATGGCGGAACTTACAACTGGCTGGAAGACGGCGGATGGCATCGGGCACGAATTGAAGTACTAAGGGATCCATCAGCTTATACTTACCGTGTGAAGGTTTGGATTGATTGTGAACTATGCACGTCTTACCCCTGCCCTTTCACATCCGCCGCATCCACTGCATGTCCGGCCGCGGAATACGTGTATTTCCAGAATATTTATTCGCCTTATACCAATGCCAGCTACCTGCCGAAACTGGATAGAACGGTAACCTTATCTTCTACATTAAATAGTATGTTTAATAATATTTTATTCGGATTTACGGAAGGCAGTGGTGCGGTTACGCAAACTATCGAAATTACCAACTTCGCTATTTATTTTCCTACCAGCAACATCGCTCCGACCGCCGCCACGCATACATACAGCGCGCAAACGGGCAATTTCAGCGTAACGACGGCGGCGGGAACATGCGTCTGGAGAACACATAGTAACGCTTCCTGGATCATGGTAACCGATGACAATATCGACAGAACGGGCAGTGGCACCGTTACTTACACTATTTCTGCCAATCCAGGCGCGGCGAGAACAGGAACAATTTCCGTCGGCAGTCAAATCTTTACGGTAACGCAAGCCGCAGGTCCGCCTTCCTGCACACTGACTGCCGGCTCCAACATCGTTGCTTACAGCAGCACGAACATCCTGACCTGGACCGTCACGGGCACGGCAACTAACGCCAGCTGGATTACATCGCCCGGCGGAACGTGCGGCAACCCAAGCGTTTCCGGCGGATCATGCACCACCGCAGCGCAGACGGCAGCAGGCGCGAAAACATATACCCTTAATGTTTCCAACGCTAACGGCAGCAGCACTTGCGCAACCACATTTTATGTCGGTTGTCAGGGATATACGGTTTATAACAATACAGGCAGCAGGCGCGACTTCAGAATCACCGGATCTTCATGTTCGAGAACAAACAACGGCAGTGCTGTTTCCGGAACCCTGAGTCCGGGCGAAACCGTAACGAGATATAATACAAACAACAGGTCTTGCGGTTCGGCGCAAGGAAGTTTCGGGTATGTGGATGCGATGAACGTGGACATTATTGTCAATGATGGCGATGGCGATTGTCAGGTTAACTATAATGTAAATGATACCGCCGGTGACCGGTAGCACTGAACCCGAACAGTATAAAATTTTTATTTTGAACAAGTAAGACAACGGCATTGAAAAAATACCGGAGGGATCGGTATGTTCTGACCGATAAAGTTGCGCTCAAAAAGCCGGAAGAAACAATCTGTTTTGAGAAATTTGTATTATTGCATCACTGGCCGGAATTAGATAAATGCCTAAATCCTGATAAAAGTGATGCCGTCCATGCCGAACTGAATAATCACTGAAAAAATAATCCAAAACAATGATCCATCCAGATCCGAGAGCATATTTTGCATAACGAGCACATTTATGCTAAACAAGCCAAATAATAATCAAAAACCCGGAGGTGGCCATGGATCTAGGATTGAAAAATAAAGTAGCTTTTGTTGCCGGAGGCTCCCAGGGATTGGGAAAAGCTGTTGCGCTGGAACTGGCCCGCGAAGGAGCGCAGGTGGCTATTTGTGGCCTCGACGACAAAAGCCTGCCCGCAGCCAAAGAAGAGATCTCCGCAAAAAGCGCCAGCGAAGTTTTCGCCATTGCGGCCGATCTGACCGACGCCGTTCAGGCTGCAAATAGTATCCGCAAAACAATCAACCGCCTCGGAAGCGTGGATATTCTGATCAACAATGCCGGCGGCCCGCCCGGTGCTTCTTTTTTGGAAATCGACGATCAACTCTGGGAGTACGGCTTCAGACTCAACCTCCTTTCCACAATAATTATGACCAGGGAAGCGCTTCCATTGATGAAACAAAAATGCTGGGGCCGAATCATCAACATGACCTCCATTTCCGTAAAACAGCCCATTGACGGCCTTATTCTCTCCAACACCATCCGCTCCGGAGTCATCGGCCTGGCCAAAACTCTTTCCACTGAGCTGGCACCCTTTAACATTACCGTAAACAATGTTTGTCCGGGCTACACGCTGACCGACCGGGTAAGCACGCTTGCGCAAACCATGGCGCAGAAGGAAGGAACAACCGCGGAAGCGATAATAAAAAAATGGACGGCCACAATTCCCATGGGACGACTGGGAACGCCCGAAGAATTTGCCGCTCTCGTGACTTTTCTTGCCTCCGAGCGTAGTTCTTACATAACAGGCGCGGCCATTCAAATCGACGGCGGCTGGTATCGCGGAATAATGTGAAACATTGGCCGCAGAACTGAAATTCGGGCTGAAATTAACATGACTGGACAGGCTGAAATTATTTATTGACAATTGAATTGATTTATTTTAGCTTTCCCAAAATTTACGCGGAGTTTTAAAATGACTGGGAAAAAAAGGAGAAGCGGAATTATTTTATCCAACCTCCTGTTGTGCCTTCTCCTTCTGGCGGTAGTACTATCCGTCGCCCGTCGTTTTTAGGAAAACCCGGTAAAGAACAAAATCCTAAAGGCTGTGGGTAAAAAAACCATGGCCTTTTTATTTTAGGAAGCTTTTTATGCATGAAATTATTTGGCACGGCAGAGGCGGACAGGGCGTAGTCGTAGCTGCACAGATTCTCGCCGAAGCTGCGTATCTGCAGGGATATAAGGGGGTGACTTCCGCTCCCACATTCGGTCCGGAGCGGCGCGGAGCGCCTCTCACGGCTTCCACAAGGATTTCCGATGAACCGCTAAGGACCTTTTCGCAGATTGAACTTGCCGATATTGTTGTTGTCCTTGATCCTTCGTTATTGAAAATTGTCGATATTCAGGGTTCCGTAAAAAATACCGGATTAATCATTATTAATACTGATTTGCAAGCGGATGATTTTCAGCTCCGCAGCGGCTTGACTGTTGCCGTTGTGGATGCCGTGAAAGTGGCCCTGAAATATCATTTGCTGAAAGAAGGTGCCCCGATTGTGAATACGCCTTTATTGGGCGCTTTAGCCCGGGCGACGGATCTGGTTTCCCTCGAATATATCGAAAAAGGATTGAAAAAGAAATTACCCGGTAAAGTTGTCGCCACAAACACTGTGGCGTTGAAAACAGCATATGACGAAACAAAAATCAAGAAGGTAGGCTGAAGGTCGGAGTTTATATCAAACATAAAGTCGTCTGACTTCAATCTAACGGTCTGAAAATATGGAAAAAAAAGACAAAAATATTTCTGCAATGAGCACACCGGCGGTTGGTGAAGCCGGACTTACCGGCGACTGGCGCGATATGAAACCGGTCATCGATCACAGCAAATGTATCCCGGCCGTAAAGAAGAAAGCCGCCTGCTATTTGTGCTGGCTGTATTGCCCGGAAGGAGTCATTAAAGCGGGCATTCCGGTGGAAATCGATATGGATTACTGCAAAGGTTGCGGGATATGCGCTGAAGAATGCCCGGCCAAAGCAATAGCAATGGTAACGGAGGAGGGATGACAATGGCCGAAGTGCAAATAATGACCGGTAATACCGCCGCAGCGATTGCCGCCAAACTATGCCAGGTGCAGGTCGTTGCCGCCTACCCGATCACGCCGCAGACCTCCATCACGGAAACATTGTCGCAATATATTGAAAGCGGTGCACTGAAAGCCGAATATGTTCGGGTAGAAGGCGAACATTCCGCCTTAACCGTCTGCATCTCGGCCTCCACGGTCGGGGCAAGAGCTTTCACGTCCACCAGCTCTCACGGTTTGCTTTATATGCACGAACAACTGCACTGGGCGGCCGGTTCTCGGTTGCCGATCGTCATGTGCTGCGTTAACCGCGGTGTCGGAGCTCCCTGGTCGATATTCAACGACCAGCAGGATTCCATCGCGCAACGCGACACCGGCTGGATTCAAATTTATTGCCGCGATAACCAGGAAATTATCGATACGGTTATTCAGTCCTATCGCATCGCGGAGGAAGTTTATGCCCCTGTTATGGTCTGCTATGACGGCTTTGTTCTTTCCCATACAATGATGCCGGTGAGCGTACCGGAAGCGGCGCTGGTCAATTCTTTTCTGCCGCCCTATAAACCACACACATTCCTTTCCGCTGAAAATCCGCGCAATATCAATCCGGTTATTTTCCCGCATATGCGGAAAAATTCAGCGGGAGTCCTTTGCGACGGTTACATGGAGATGCGTTACAAGCTGCAGAAATCATTGGAAAAAGCAAAAGACACGATCATCGCCGTCGGTATGCAATATACGAAGCTGACCGGGCGCGACTACAGTGAATTGCTCTGGCATTACAAAACCGAGGATGCCGATATAGTACTGACGGGTATGGGCTCCATTGCGACGGAAGCCACAGTCGCCGTTGACCAGTTGAGACTCCAGGGTATCAAAGCCGGTGTTGTGGGGGTGCGCGTTTTCCGTCCCTTCCCCCGCATTGCGCTCCAGAAAGCCCTTCAGGGTGCACGGGCTATTTTTGTCCTGGAAAAGGCCATCAGTTACGGCTATGAAGGCGCGCTTTGTTCGGACATTAAAGCGGCGCTATACGGCACGGGGATCAGCGCACCTATGCATAACTATATCGCCGGGCTGGGCGGACGTGATGTCAAGGCACGGGAAATAGCCGCAGCAGTCGAAACGTCGCTTGGAGAAATAAATAACAAGAAAACTCACAACAAAACAGTTTGGATAAATTGCCGCCAATAGAGGATGTAAGTCATGCCGGAAAATTTGTTTAAGGTCAATCGAGAAGAATATATGCTGCCCGGAAACAGAGCATGCCAGGGATGCGGTCTTTCCCTGTCGTACCGCTATGTTCTTAAAGCGCTGCGCGAAAATACCATTTTAACGCTTCCGGCCAGTTGTCTTACCGTTCTGCACGGTTTATATCCGACGACATCCGTAGTTATTCCCTGTCTTAATTGCACTTTTGCCAGCACGGCCGCTTCCGCCGCCGGGCTGGTTGCCGGACTTGCCGCAACCGGGAAAACCGACACAACAGTCGTGGCTGTCGCCGGTGACGGCGGAACATACGATATCGGTATTCAGGCTCTGAGCGGCGCGGCGGAAAGAGGCACCGATTTTATTTTTGTTTGTTATGACAACGAGGGTTATATGAACACGGGAACCCAGCGCTCCAGTGCAACGCCGATGGGTGCACTGACGACAACAACGCCGATTCTTACCAAAGAACAAAACAAAAAGGATATGCTGAAAATTATGGAGGCGCACGATATCGCTTACATCGCAACAACGTCGCCGGCATATCCGCTGGATCTTTACGACAAATTTGTCAAGGCCAAACGGATCAAGGGAACACGCTACATGCAAATTCATGTTCCGTGTCCGCCGGGCTGGGGCTATCCACCGCGCGAAACTGTAAAACTGGCCCGTTTGGCCATCGAAACCGGTGTTTTTGTTCTCTTCGAAATAGAAAACGGCAAATTCCGTTTAACAGGCCGCAGCAAATCACTTGCCGAGAAAGGAACCCGCATTCCTTTGACAAATTATCTCGAACGGCAGGACCGCTTCAAAAAAATGAGCGCGGACCAGTTGAGCCAATTGCAGAAATTTGTGGATAATAAATGGAACGAATATCTGAAAAAGTCAGCATCCTGATCTCCGGCAAGGGGAATTATTCTCCCGGTAGTGCCGCAAAGCTTTCAGCTGATATACCGGCTGATTAATTCCGCATATCTGGCAGCGGCACCCATATTCGCAGCGACGATCGCTTTTCCTTTTGCGCCGCGGCGTTCCAATTCCTCCTGATTTTCCACTGCATCCATAATACCCTGTAGCAACTCTGCTGCATTTCCGATCGTTGCAGCTGCTCCGGCGTTTTCCAGCAAGCTCTTTTCTTCGGAAAAATCTTCCATTGAGGGGCCATAGAAAATTACCTTTCCCCAGGCGGCGGCCTCAAGAATATTCTGCCCGCCTTTCGGCACAAGACTTCCGCCGCAATAAACAACAGTGGCCAATGCGTATACCTTGAAGAGTTCTCCAATAACATCCACAATAATCACACGTTCTTGCTGACGGCGCTTCCCGTTCTTCATCTCGGCGACGGTAATAACATCGTACAGATTGTGTTTATGCAAAAGATCCAACACTTCTTTGGCCCGCTCCACATGCCGGGGCACTATAACGAGTTTAAAATCGGGATAACGCACCAGCAAATCTTCATAGACACGAATGATAATCTCTTCCTCCCCCTGATGTGTGCTTCCGGCAACAAAAAAGCGTTCATTTTTCCGCGCCTGAAAGAGAAAGGCAATTTCCTCATGCAATTGAGGTGAAGCCATCGCCGCCAATGAATCATACTTGGCGTTTCCCATGATTTTAATTTTCCCGGTATCCATCCCTATTCTCGCTATGCGTTCTGCATCAATTTGTGCAATCATTCCGGCAGCCGATAAATTGGACAGGATTCTGCGCCAGAAAAAACCCGTTAATTGATAGCGCCGAAAAGACCGCGGCGAGATTCTTCCATTGACCAGCAGTGTATTAATCTTGCTTTTGCCGCAAAATTTCAAAAAATTTGGCCAGAGCTCGGTTTCCACCATGACAAAAGCATTCGGTTTGGCAAGCCGGATAATTTTGTGCACAACACAGGGAATATCGAGGGGGAAATAAATAAAGGCAGCCGCTCCCCGAACTAGACGGCGCGCCATTTCCTGACCGGTTTCCGTACTGGTGGAAAAAATAATCTCCACATCCGGCCTTTTCTGTTTCAAAGAAGACACAATCGGTGCGGCGGCTGTTACCTCGCCCACCGATACGGCATGCATCCAGACCCGCGGCGCGTTTTTTAATTTAGCCAATACCGGCGCTTGCCCGCCACCCAGTTTAAAGAGAAGGCTTTTCCGGTATTTCCCGGTAAAAATCATCTTCAGCAGGTAATAGGGCACCCCGATAACAGCTGCCAGAAATAGAATCAAATTATACAAGGCGTACATTTTTTTATATTTAGTTTTTTCCGCATTTGTGTCAAGAAACTTTTATTTAACGTTGTATTGACAGGGGAAGACTGTTGGTATATTTTGTTAAACTAATTCCAGCGGTAAAAGGTGATTATGAAACTAATAGCCCCCTCCATTCTTTCCGCCGACGGCGGCAAATTGAACGAAGAGGTGGCGGCGGTAGAAAGAGCCGGCGCCGATTGGATTCATATCGATGTAATGGATGGTCATTTTGTACCCAATATCACCCTGGGACCGGCGATAACGGCAGCCATCAGAAAAACAACCAGGCTCCCTTTTGACGTCCATCTGATGATTCAAAATCCTGATTATTATATTGAGCATTTTGCGGCGGCCGGCGCAGATATAATTACCGTCCACGTCGAAGCAGCTAATCACCTGCACCGGACGGTTGGACTGATAAAAAAACTGGGGAAAAAGGCGGGCGTATCACTGAACCCGGCGACACCGCTTACCGTAATCGAAGAAATTCTTCCGGACATCGATCTCTTACTGATTATGACCGTCAATCCGGGCTTCGGTGGCCAGCAGTTTATTAAAAACTGTTTGCCGAAAATTGCCAGGGCCCGCAAACTGCTGAACGCTTTACCGGAGCAACCGCTTTTGGAAGTGGATGGCGGCGTTGGTTTAAAAAATATCAAGGACATTTCTCTGGCCGGAGCAGACGTTTTTGTTGCCGGAGCGGCAATTTTCGGCAGCAGAGATTATGCGGAAACTATAAAAGCTCTGCAGGCGACGGCAAATATATCGCCCGCTTTAGCTGGAGCCGGAAGGAAACAGGGGAGAGTTGATTAAGCGCATTCTGGCCAAACGGAAATCCACCGCTGTTTTCAGGCAGCCGAAGCCGTATTTGATACTGCGCAAAAAATTAATGGACGAAGCTTCGGCAAAATAACTGGTCGGACAGCTTATCTCCGCTACCGTATAACCAAACCAGATAATTTGTGTCAGCATTTGATTGTCAAAAACGAAATCATCGGAATCAACATCGAGCGGCAGCTTTTGCAGGAGTTCACGGGAAAAAGCGCGATAGCCGGTGTGGTATTCGGACAGCTTTGCGCCGAGTAGAATGTTCTCCACAAAGGTCAGAAAACGATTCGCTATATATTTCCAGTACGGCATACCACCTTTAAGGGCATACCCCCCCAAGATACGCGAGCCGAGCACGCAATGATAGAGACCGCCGCCGATTAAAGCGGCCATCGCCGGAATCAAGCGGGGAGTGTATTGATAATCGGGATGAACCATTATGACAATATCGGCGCCGCTGTCTAAAGCAGCGCGGTAGCAGGTTTTCTGGTTCCCGCCATAACCTCGGTTTTTCTCGTGAATATAAAGACTGGTGCGGGGAAGCTGCGCCGCAATTTTTGCGGTCCTGTCGGAACTGGCATCGTCAACAAACACAACCAAATCGACAACGCCTTGTTCCATAACCTCGTCGTAGGTCCGCCGGAGGGTCTTTTCCGCATTATATGCCGGCATTACTACAACCACTTTTTTATCATGGAACATTATCGGTCAATCCCGTCGCTTATACAAACTGATCATTAAGCTTCTGCTGCTGCGCTTTTGCCTGGGCGACAATTCTTTCTACTACTTCGGCAACAAAGGGTTGATCGTGAATCAATCCCGTTACCTGTCCCACCGGCAGAATTCCAGATGCCGTATCTCCCTCTTCCGTTGCCTTCTGAAAAGCCTCGAAGGCAAGCGCCATATGAGCCATCTGCTTCATCGTTTTGTAGCCCTGACTCATCAGACCCAAAAACACTTTCATGTAAGGGAGCTTCAGATTTTTGGCTATGCCGTAAGAATTAACCAGCGCCAATAAAGGATTGAAACCACTTCTTGCCGCCTTACGGGCGGCTTCCGTATCCAGCACCCGGCAGTAGATGCCGTCTATCCGGGGAGAAAAAAGCGTATCATAAACTTCTTTTTCAATGGAAAGCTTCTTATAGGTTTCATGCAGCGGGCTTTCTTTCGTTGTCATAAACCGCGTCCCCATGGCTACAGCATCGGCACCCAAGGCAAGAGCGGCCGCCAGGCCTCGCCCATCGCCTATTCCACCTGCGGCGATTATCGGAATTTTCAGAGCATCAGCCAAGTGCGGAATAAGAACCATGGAGGAAACGGCTTCGCCGTGCGCGGCGGCCTCATAACCCGTGGCAATAACGGCATCGCAGCCATAATCCTGTGCTTTCTTTCCGTGCTTAGCATTCACAACGGTGGCAATAACTTTACCGCCGTAACGCTGGGCTCCCTTGACAATCCAATCGCCCTTGCCGAGACTAAAGTTGATGACGGGCACCTGCTCCTCCAAAAGCACCTTAGCATTTTCGTTGGCACCGGGGAAGTATAGCGTGGCATTGGCGCCAAACGGCTTGTCGGTAAGTTTACGAATTTCATGAATGGCCTTCCTGGTCTCCTCGGCGGTAAACACGCCCGTGGCCAGAATTCCCAATCCGCCAGCATTCGAAACCGCCGCCACCATTTTCGGTACACTTATCCAGCTCATACCGGATAATATAATGGGATATTTGATACCAAACATTTCAGTGATACGAGTTTTCATAGGCCATCCTTTTTTAATAAAAATCAGGCAGGGCAACGCTTCTAAGCGCCGCCCTGCCTGAAAACAATGCAACTATTTCGCTTGCAAAACCCGGCCGATGGTCATTATTTCCGCTTCTTTTGTACCTTCGTAGATTTCCAGAATTTTTGCATCGCGATACCATTTCTGCACCGGATATTCTTCAATATATCCGTAACCGCCGTGCAGTTCAACTGCATAATTGGCACAAAACACGGCTGTCTGTCCGCCGTAGAATTTTGCCATTGCCGCCAATGTGTAATCCGGCCTACCCTGGTCAATCAGCCAGGCCGATTTGTAAATCAAGCCGCGTAAGGCTTCGATCCGGATTGCCATTTCCGTCAACTTCATCTGGGTCAGCTGGTAAGACCCCAGCGGTGCGCCGAAAGCCGTTCTTTCCTTCACATACTTAATGCTTGTTTCCAAACACGCTTCCGCTAAACCCAACGCCTGGCCGGAAACCATGACCCGCGTGGTATCAAAAAAGTGCATCAATTCCCGGAAACCGTGTCCTTCTTTACCAACCAGATTGGATTGCGGCACGCGGACATCTTCCAGCGCGATTTCTGCCGTATCGCTGGCACGGATGCCCATTTTCCCGTGAATTTTATTCCGCGTTACGCCTTTGCTGTCCGCCGGAATAATAATCAGACTGAAACTATTGTGCTTCTTCTCTTCCGGATTGGTAATACATTGAGCAACCATGAAGTCACAGACGCTTCCGTTGGTAATAAACATTTTATTGCCGTTAATGACGTAATCACGGCCATCCTTGACCGCTCTCGCTTTATAACCGGCAACGTCAGTTCCGGCATTTGGTTCCGTATAGGCACCGGCACTGACTTTTTCACCGGCACAAACCGGCAGCAGGTAAGTTTTTTTCTGCTCCTCCGTGCCGTACTGATAAATTGATTCGCAGCCGAAGCAGGCGGCAACAACATTTAAACCGATACCCATATCAACTTTGGACAGTTCTTCGGTAATAATGGTGTTGCCGAGAATGCCCGCTCCCGCTCCGCCGTACTCTTCCGGAATCCAGGCACCGACCAACCCGTTTGCGGCGGCTTTTTTCCTGATTTCCGGTGTATATTTTTCCTGTTCATCACATTCCTGGGAGATTGGCGTTATTTCCGTTACGGCAAATTTATAAGCCATGTCTTTCAACATTTTCAATTCTTGAGTCAACTCAAAATCCATCGAACATCTCCCTTTCGTGATAATGTTTCCCTCAAGCAACCTGCTTATTTTTTATAGTTGTAAACACCTTTACCGGATTTACGCCCAAGGTCCCCGGCGCGGACAATTTTTCTCAAATACTGAGCCGGCCGGTATTTGTCGCCCAATTCCTTATGCAGGCCTTCAACGACATGCAGCAGTGTATCGTTACCGATCAAGTCCGCCAAGGCCAGCGGCCCGATGGGGTGATTGCAACCCAATACCATGCCTTTGTCGATGTCTTCGGCGGAGGCCAGACCTTCATCCAGGGCAAAGAAAGCTTCGTTAATCATGGTGCAGAGGATTCTGTTCACGACGAAAGCCGGCGCTTCTTTGACCACAATCGCTTCCTTGCCGATCTTCTTGCCCCATGCTTTTGCTATTTCCAGTGTTTCATCGGAGGTCTGATGGCCGCGGATGATTTCCAGCAGGCGCATTACCGGAACCGGATTGAAAAAGTGCGTACCGATAACACGGTCCGGTCTCTTTGTGACTGCCGCCATTTCCGTGATGCTGAGGCCGGAAGTGTTCGTAAAAAACAAACAATGCTTCGGAACAATTGCTTCCAGTTCCGCGTAAACTTTTTTCTTTACATCCATTACTTCAATAACAACTTCGACCACCACATCCGCGCCGGTTGCCGCTTCTTTAAGATCCAATGTCGGCTTGATGCGCCCGAGAATGGCATTGGCCTGATCCTGCGTCATCTTGCCTTTTTCCACATCGCGGGTCAGATTCTTTTTAATAGTGTTCATGCCACCGTCAATGAATCTCTGCTCGATATCCCTCAATGTAACTTCATAGCCCGCTTGAGCACTGACTTGTGCAATGCCATTGCCCATTAAACCAGCACCCAACACGCAAATTTTCTTAATTTCCATTTTTACTTCTCCTTCCTTCTAATCATTTTTATCGGATAATACTCAATTGATGAATTATTTTATCCGGTGATAAATAGTTGTTTGAAGTTAACAGACTAAGTATCTTGAAGTCAAGAAAAACTCTCCGGCAACAAATTTTAATTGCATAGCCCCAAAAGATATGCCAAAGTTCGTCTATGTACATAATAATAGATGGTTATAATTTAATCCGCCAGTCTCACTTTTTGCGCAGTTACGAAAAGCAAAGCCTGGAAGCCGGACGACGGGCGCTGATTAAAACGCTTGCTGATTATAAAAAGAAAAAAGACCATAACATTACGGTTGTTTTTGACGGCTGGATCGGCGGATCTTCTAAAGAAGAGCGCGACCGGCAGGAAAACATCAGCATCATTTATTCGCGCTATGGTGAAAAAGCGGATGACGTCATCAAAAGGTTAGCGGACGAAAGCAGGGAAGAAACGATCATCGTTTCTTCCGACCGGGAAATCGCCGCTTATGTTGCCAGGCGCGGCAAAACAGCGCTTTCTTCAACTGAATTTGAAGCTCTGATGGGAAAAGCCTCTCTTGAATCGCCTTCCCGTGGTTTTGACGCCGAAAAAGATGCCGCTGATGAATCCGAGCATCATTCCCCGAAAAAGGGACCGGCACGAAGATTGCCGCGCGCATACAGGCACAAACAGGCAAAAATAAAAAAACTGTGAATTATAAAGGATAATTAACAATCATTGCGGCTTAATGTAATTTAAAATCAAAAAGATAAGGAGATAATAGTTTATGCATGCCTGGATTTGTGACAATCCAATCGGCCCTGAAGCGCTGAAATGGAAGGAAACGGCCACCCCGGAGCCGGGAAAAGGCGAAGTACGCGTGGCAATCAAAGCCGCCAGCCTTAATTTTCTGGATCTGCTGATTATCGAAAACCGCTATCAGGTAAAACCGCCGTTACCTTTCATCCCCGGTGCGGAATTTGCTGGTACGGTCGAAGCCGTTGGTGAAGGTGTTTTGCATCTGCAGGCCGGTGCTGCTGTCGCCGCCTTTACAAATACCGGGGCATTCGGCACGCACATTGTGGTTCCGGCTGCCGTTCTCGGGGCGTTAACTCCTTCTTTTTCCTTTGCAGATGCGGCCGCCTTTCCCTGCACCTACGGGACTTCCTACCATGCCCTGCTGGACCGCGCTGCCTTGCAGGCGGGAGAAACCGTTCTGGTTCTCGGTGCGGCCGGAGGCGTCGGAAGCGCCGCTATCCAGATTGCCAAAGCGGCCGGTGCGCGGGTAATTGCGGCGGCCTCCAGCGATGATAAGTGCGCCTTGTGTAAAAAACTTGGCGCCGATGCCACCATTAATTACAGCAGCGGTAATTTGCGTGAGGAGCTCAAGAAACTAACGGCCGGAAGGGGGCCGGATGTAATCTACGACCCGGTAGGAGGCAGCATAACCGAAACGGCTTTTCGTTCCATCGCCTGGCGGGGCCGCCATCTGGTTATCGGCTTCGCGCAGGGGCAGATTCCCGCGTTACCGCTTAATCTGGCCCTGCTCAAAGACGCCTCGCTCATGGGCGTTTTCTGGGGAGAATTTGCCAAACGCGAACCAGAGAAAAACGCGGCCTTCTTTAAAAAAATGGCTGCCTGGTACGAAGAGGGCAAGCTTAAACCGCTCATCGAATACAAACTGCCCATGACACGCCTGCCGGAAGCGTTTAAACTTATGGGTTCGCGCCAGGCTCGCGGTAAAATCGTGCTGGTAAATGAGTAATCCCCATCCGGCAAGCATACAGACCCGCGCAAAACTATACTTGGAGTATTTAGTTTTTGCAGGCTTTAATTAAGAAATTTTCCAATAACAGCCGGGGATCCTGCGCTGAAGACTTGAAGCTATGGTCGATTGCGAGCAATTCATCGAGAAAACCGATTAACTCCGGAGAAGAGAAGCGGCGGGAATTGCGCAATGCATTATAAATAACAAAGGGATGCTGGTTTACAAGAGTTCCTTCCCGATCGGCGATCTTTTCCGCAAGCTTGTCCAAAACGGGATAAACATTTTTCTGATACCAGCCATATTCCATGGCACTGTTAAATTTCGGCAACTTTCCGGAGTTGACCAGCATGACGGCTTGCAACAGAAACCGGATTTCTCTAACGATCATCGTTAAAATCATCAAATGGTGCAAGCCCTGGTCCATGAGAGATTTAAGGGCCTGCAGCCCTGCCAGTTGATTTCTTTCACTGAGAGCAGCAGTCAAATCAAAAATGGAGTCTTCCTTGGTTTTACCGACAACTTCCTCCACATCCCGATCTTCAATAACCGCGCGCGTGCCCACAAAGAAGATCAGTTTCTCAACCTCCATTATCGATTTGCGCAGTTCAAAGCCGGTTTTCTTACCCAAAATCACCCAAGCTGCCGGTGATAATTTTTTCTGATAACGATCCAGCAGTTTCTGCACTTCCCGCTGCAAAGTTTCTTTTTGCGCAGCTTCCCCCTTAACTGCGCTGAAATTCAGGACAACTCCCTGCTCGGCAATAATTTTGTATATTTTTTTCCGTTTATCCACGGTTTCGGCCGTAAAAACCAGACAATTCCCGCCGGGTAGACCTTTTTGGATTATTTTTTCCAGTTTTTCCAGCTTATCCATTCCGGACGGCTCCGTACACCCGAGCTTTGCGCATATTTCCAGGATTCGGGGAACCCATTTTTCCCGATCTTCTCCGGAATCGCCGGAAACAGCACGGGACCATTGTTCTTCGGTAATCCGTCGCCAGCCGTTTCCCTGTAGATCCGCCAGCGAAAAACCCGCCAATTTTAGAAAAGACAAGAAATATTTAGCTGCTTTCGGCGGACTGTCATCAATATTGTCTCTTATTTTCTGGACAAGTTCCGTCAGATTTTCCCGGGAATGGAAAATAGCTGTATTACGTACGACAACGACTTTGCACCCCCCTAGCAGCGAGGGGGTGAGAATATGCTCAATCAGATTATCAATGTCAGTATTTTCGCCTTCGAGGAAAAACAGGGCAAAATCGCGATCGGCTTGCGGGACAAGTGCATCCAAAATCTGCTGGAGGGTCTCATTGATTAGATAATCTTCTTCCCCGTAAAGAAGATAACAGGAAGCAATAATTCCTTTTTTCAAATCAGCCAGCAATTTTTCCGATGTCATAAGGTTTGTTTTACGCAGAATGGTCGGACATTTTGCCTGTTAAACAATTATGTACTTTTTGATATGCTTCACGGCTTCTTCGGGATCATCAATAATTTGCAGTAACTCGAGATCAGCAGGAGATATTTTATCATCATGCAACATTTTATTTTTCAACCAATCCAATAAGCCGCGCCAGTATTCACCACCCATTAATATGACGGGAAAGCTTTTGATTCGCCTTGTTTGAATCAAAGTAAGAGCTTCAAAAAGCTCGTCCATGGTACCGAATCCGCCGGGCAGGATGACATAAGCCACAGCGTATTTAACAAAAATTACTTTCCTGATAAAAAAATATTTATAATCAATGTGAACGTTGGCATAGGGATTTGGTTTTTGCTCGAACGGCAAGCGGATATTCATTCCGACGGATTTTCCTCCGCCTTCGGTGGCGCCCTTATTCGCCGCCTCCATAATTCCCGGGCCACCGCCGGTAATTACATTAAACCCGTTTTTCGCTAAAATAAATCCCAGCTTTTCGGCTTTTTGATAATACGGGTCTTCCGGTTTAACCCGGGCCGAGCCGAATACGGTAACCGCATTATGAATCTTGGACATCGTTTCAATGGCATCAACAAATTCTGCCATGATGCGAAACATCCGCCATGATTCCTCAATGGAAAGAGCATCAACTACATACTGTCTTTCGTCCATACGACCAACACTCCCTGGAATAAAGGCACTTCCAATAATGGAAAACGGAAGACCGCTTTTCGGTCCTCGCGATATAAAAACACTTTCCGTCGTCAGAACGGAAGCGGTCATCTTATACAATTTACAATATAATACCGTTGTTTCTGCTGGTGCGGCTTCTGTTTCCTCAGGTATTACGGCGTCTTTGCACCTTAGCGAGCCGGCGGCGCGCTTCAATTGTTTTTCTCTTCTTCTTCACCGATGGTTTTTCATAGGCACGACGAACTTTTAATTCTTTAAACAACCCGCTTTTCGAAAGTTTGTTCTTTAAAATTTTCAGGGCTTTTTCTACATCGTTATCGATTACTTTTACTTCCAATTTAATTCCTCCTTATTCTAATAATTTATATTGATTCCGATTTTCAGAAACAAAAAAAGGGCAGTACGACATAATGCAAGGCACTTGCCGTAAACTACCCTAAAAATTTTCAATTAGTTTTTAATCACGCTCCTTGCTTAAGGAATAATATCTT
>CAYYBK010000012.1:0-19784 GCA_964470015.1 uncultured Syntrophales bacterium | reverse complement strand
GTGTCCGGACGAAGGACGACATTAAACAGATGCAATCGCATCCGATTCCGATATCCACCTCCGCGCATCATGTTCACCTCAGTCAGGAAGATTTTGAAAAACTTTTCGGTGCCGGTAAGACGATGACGCCGCGTTCCAATCTCAGCCAGCCCGGGCAGTTTGCCGCTAAAGAAACAGTAAATCTGGTCGGTCCAAAGGGCCGTATTGACCGCGTGAGAATTTTAGGCCCGATACGCAAGGAGTCTCAGGTCGAAATATCGCGCACGGAGCAGTTCCGCCTGGGTATTCAGGTTCCCGTACGCGATTCGGGTGATATCGAAGGTACGCCCGGTATCGTTCTGGAAGGCGATGCCGGCGCCGTTGAATTAACAAAAGGCGTTATTTGCGCTAAACGGCATATGCATATGTCGCCGCAGGAAGCTTTGACTTTAGGGCTGCGCGACAAGGATCGGGTGACGGTGAAGGTCAAGGGCGTTCGGGAACTGATCTTCGGTGATGTTTTGGTCCGTGTTCATCCCGATTTCATTATGGATATGCATTTGGATACCGATGAAGCCAATGCGGCGCAGATTTCGGAAGGAGCAGTAGGGTTTATCGAAGCGATTCAGCATCGCAATTACATGTAAAAATTGGGCAATAGCTGTTCACGTTGCGGTAGGCATTGGGTTTTTGTAACGTAGAAACACTTGACGGGAAAAGCGGGGCGGCGGCGTACAAACGCCTTCCCTCGCCTACCCGGTATGATCTTTATTCCGCAAAGGACCTTCATCTCGAGATTTCAGTTTTCCCCTGCGCTTCAATCGCGATTTCACTTTTAAATTTAGAAATAATCAGGAATCGTCCTTGAGAATAAAATTAGTTATTGTAAAGCGATCATAAAAATTGCTAGAAGCAGAAATTACTATTTTGGGGAAAAGATCATGATTGCCATTATTGACTACAAGGCCGGAAATCTCACAAGTGTCGCCCGCGCATTGCAGGAAATCGGCGAAGCTTTTACAATAACCGCTGATATAAAAAAATTAAATGCCGCCGATCATGTTATTTTTCCCGGTGTCGGCGCGGCGGGAGAAGCCATGGCCTATCTGCACCGGGAAAGTCTTGATTGCTGGATGCGGGATTGGATCAAAAAAGGCCGGCCTTTACTGGGCATTTGCCTCGGGACGCAAATTATTTTTGAGTACAGCGAGGAGAACGATACGCAGTGCATAGGCCTGGTACGCGGCGTAACCAAAAAATTTCCCGCCGGCATGGCTCTTGCCGGAAATTTGTTGAAAATTCCGCATATGGGCTGGAATAGCGTTATTTTGCGCCGCCGCCATCCGCTGTTTAATGATCTTCCGCCGGCAGCGGAATTCTATTTTGTGCATTCCTATTATCCTGCACCAGCTGATGAGACGATGGTGCTGGGAGTTACTGACTACGGGATCAGCTTCTGTTCCGTGCTGGCGGTAAATAATTTGGTGGCCATGCAGTTCCATCCGGAGAAAAGCGGCCGGCCTGGTCTGCAAATCCTGCGAAATTTCTGCATGTGGAGGGGCGATGATCAGTAAAAGAATAATTCCCTGCCTGGACGTCCGTGGTGGAAAATTGACGAAAGGCATCAAATTTAAAGACAATATCGACATCGGCGATCCGGTGGAAGCGGCGCGGGAATATTACGAACAGGGTGCGGACGAAATCGTATTTTACGATATTACTGCGTCCTCCGATGAGCGCGATATTATGATTGAGGTCGTCGAACGGGTGGCCAAAACAATCTTTATTCCTTTTTCCGTGGGTGGCGGCATTCGCAATCTGGAAGATATGCGCCGTGTTATTCTGGCCGGAGCGGAAAAAGTCAGCGTAAATTCTACGGCGGTAGCCGATCCGGAGATTATTGCCCGGGGAGCGCAAGCTTTCGGCAGTCAGTGTATCGTCTTGGGCATGGACGTAAAAAAAGTAAGCGTATCGGAAAAGATTCCTTCGGGGTATGAGGTCGTAGTCAACGGCGGCCGCAAATTCACCGGCATTGATGCCCGCTGGTGGGCGCAGGAGGCCCAAAGGCTGGGTGCCGGCGAAATCTGTTTGAACTCGATTGATGCCGACGGCACCCAGGACGGCTACGAACTGAATTTAACGGCGTTGATTTCGGGAAGCGTTCGGATACCGGTTATTGCTTCAGGCGGAGCGGGGAAGCCCGAACATCTGGCGGAAGTATTAACAAAAGGTAACGCGGATGCCGCATTGATTGCTTCGATGGTGCATTACCGGACATATACGATTGCGCAGATCAAGCAATATTTGCAGGAATATAAAATCAAGACAAGAATGAGCTGGTAACCGCATTAATTATGCTTGACGAAATACTTTTTATGTTCTTAAAATTAAAAGATACGAAGCGTTGAAGCATTAAAATCGCGAAATGTGGTGGAAAACATTTAATATTTTTATCAATTGAGGAGGAGATGTAAAGTGGACTTAACAAGACACGAATTAAATATCCAGCTGGCGCAAATGCTGAAGGGCGGCGTCATTATGGATGTAACGAATCCCGAGCAGGCAAAAATCGCCGAGGAAGCCGGTGCGGTAGCCGTGATGGCTCTGGAGAGAGTGCCCGCCGATATCCGCAAACAGGGAGGCGTGGCCCGCATGTCCGATCCCTCCATGATTGCGCAAATTAAGCAATCCGTGTCGATACCAGTTATGGCTAAGGCGCGCATCGGTCATTTTGTCGAAGCACAAATTCTGGAAGCGCTGCGCATCGACTACATCGACGAAAGCGAAGTACTGACTCCGGCTGATGAAGAGTGTCACATAGACAAGACGAAATTTATGATTCCTTTTGTCTGTGGTGCGCGCAATTTAGGCGAAGCGCTGCGCCGGATTGCGGAAGGCGCCGCCATGATCCGCACCAAAGGCGAGGCGGGGACGGGAAATGTTGTGGAAGCCGTGCGCCATATGAGGACGATGAACCGGGAAATCCGTCAGTTGGTCCAGATGCCCGTGGAGGAAGTAACCGGGTTTGCCAAAGCCAACGGCCTGCCTTACGAACTTGCGCTGAAGGTTAAGGAACTGGGAAGACTGCCTGTGGTTAATTTTGCCGCCGGAGGAATTGCCACGCCCGCCGATGCCGCGCTGATGATGCAACTGGGTTGCGATGGTATTTTTGTGGGATCAGGCATATTCAAATCGGCCAATCCGCAACTGCGGGCCCAGGCGATCGTCAAAGCGACGGCTTATTTTAATGATCCGCAGAAAGTACTGGACGCATCGATCGGATTGGGAGAGGCGATGCCCGGTCTGGAAATATCGCAAATTGCCCCGGAACAGCTGCTGGCCGGTCGCGGTTGGTAACCCACTTCTTAAGCATTTAATTGTGATGGAGAAAAGGGAGAAAATTAAATCCGGTATCATCGGGGTTCTCGATTTGCAAGGCGGTGTTCATGAACACTTGGATCACCTGCAGCGTTTGGGAATTACCGGCCGTAAAGTCAAACAAAAAACCGACTTTGCTGATCTGGCCGGTCTCATAATTCCCGGCGGGGAAAGTTCCTGCCTTTCTCGCTTAATCAATATTTTCGGTATGAGGGAACCACTGCTTGATGCTTATCAACGGGGGATGAAGATCTGGGGCACATGTGCCGGCGCCATATTACTGGCGGAAAAGGTAGTCGGCGAAGCGACCAGCCTTGGTCTTATCGCCGTGGAAATCGAGCGCAACGCCTTCGGCAGTCAGCTGGACAGCTTTAAGCGTAAAGCGCTGATTCCCCATGTGGCGGCGGACCCTGTCCCGTTGACCTTTATCCGGGCGCCGAAGATATTAAAAGTTGGTGAAAAAGTTAATGTATTGCTGAAAATTGACGATTATATTGCTGCGGCGGAGAGCGCCAGCATTCTGATTACCGTATTTCATCCGGAATTAACGAATTGCAGCGCCTTCCATCGTTACTTTGCCGTTAAATGCGGATTGCCGCCGGCGGCGGAAATCCAATGTTTTACCGGTCAGCAGTGGGGTAATGAAAGCTGGACAAGACTTGCCCGCATCAGCTGAATACGGTCGCACTGTTTTGAAAATGAAGTGAAAATTTGCCCAGCAAGTAATTTTGCCATTATGGATGTCAAATTCATCAACCCTTTCTTGTATGGTACGGTCGAAGTTTTGAGCAAAATGGTTTTTATTCAGCCTGTTGCCGGGAAACCTTTTGCAAAAACCAATGATAACGCATGCGGCGATGTTTCCGGAATCATCGGCATGACCGGGGATGCTATCGGTTCCCTGGCCATGACTTTTCGCGAGGAATGTATTATTTATATTGTCAACAAGATGCTCGGCGAAAACCACACGGCTATGAATAAAGAAGTCCTGGATGCCGTCGGTGAACTGACAAATATGATTTCCGGCGCCGCTAGGAAGTTGATGGAGAAAGAAAATCTGACGGTGTTTGCGGCCATTCCTACGATTATTTACGGCAAGGCGCATACAGTGCGCCATATCGTTAAAGGTCCCAGTATTGTTATTCCTTTTCAGACGGAAAAGGGCGGGTTTGTTATTGATGTCTGTCTGCAATCGCAGATCAGGCAGCAGAAGGCGGATGCGCTGCCGCAAAAGTTGGAACCGTTGAAGGAAAAGCCTTTTGACCCCAAGGCTGTAAATCCGGCTGTTTTCGGCAAACCTTCCCTGCCCAAGGCCGGCCCGGCAATCTCGCAGGAAAAAATCGACCAGGATCTTGGGAAGCCCAACATCATCGAGCATAAGGATATCAACGCGCGACTCGATCATTTGAAGCAGATTCTTGCGGAAACAATTGTAACCAGAGATGCTCTGGCCAAGCAGCTTAAGGAGCAGCCTTTCATGGAATGGACGCAGCGCCAGCGCTATAAAAAGGCGCTGCCGGCTTATGACGCTAAAATTAAAAGATTAAAACTGGATATCACTGCGGCGGAGACCATTGCTAAAATGTCCAAAGAAGATTTTGAAAATCCGACGATCAAGCCTCATTTCCAGCATTATCCTACAAAACAGGCAGTTGTCAAACCGGGGTACAAAAATTAGTTTTATTCGCGGTAACTCATGAACATCGTTAAATCCATCGAAGAAATGTTTTTTGCCAATGGCCGCTATTGGGGCAGCCTGAATGCTTCGCTATATCGGCGCGGGTTAATCTGGGCCATGCATACTGGCATCAAATCCGCTGATCTCAACATGGTCTGGAATGAAGTACCGCTGACGGCGGCAGACAAAAGTGACATTCAGGACGTTAAGTCTTTTTTCCGTAAAGCCGGGTTGCCTTTCTGGTGGTGGGTCTTCCCCGGTGCACAGCCGCAACTTACCGGTGCCGTTTTGCAGGAAGAAGGATTTTCTTTTTTATTTGATATCCCCTGCATGATTGCTGACGTGACCGCGCCAACCGGTTGCCGCAGTGCCGGTTTGCAGGTTCTGCCGGTCAGTAATACGGAGGAATTGTCAAAGTGGGAGGATGTTTCTTTTACCGGATTCGATTTCCCGGCGGAAACAAGGCGGCAGTATCAGCAGTTCGTCGGCGCTTTTAACATCGATGCCGGTTCGCCGCAGAAATTCTTTCTAGGCTTGTGGGACGGAAAACCGGTGGCCACTTCGCTTTTGTTTCTCCAGGGAAACGCGGGAGGAATTTATTTTGTTTCCACGCTGCGATCATACAGAAAGAAAGGAATTGGTCTGGCCTTGACGGTGGCGACTATGCAGTACGCCAGACAGGCCGGAGCGCGGTTTGTTTCTTTGCAATCGTCACCAGACGGATTGCGGGTTTATCAGCAGGCCGGTTTTAAGGAATACTGTCGGGTTCATGTTTACAGCCTAACCGCTTTCTGAATTAGGTTATAAAACTTAATCCGTATTTGCCGTTTATTTTTTGCCAGGTGTAAGCACTGCTCGGCCGTTTTCAGGCATTACTAATGAAATTTACTGGTTTTATTTTTTAATTTCCGGCAGATAGTCTTTCCGGACCGGCGAAAAGACTTCGACGGCTGTAGAATCGACAATGATCTTGGCACTATGCTCTGTGTTGCCGGGAATGCACCAGCTGTCGCCCGGTTCGGCATCGTACGTGATTTCTCCGACGGTAAGTTGAATTTTTCCGGATACCAGATAACCGGTCTGCTCGTGCTCGTGGGCATGCCGCGGCAGTATATGGCCGGCCTCCAGTTTGAATTCCGTTAACAAAGAATTGTTTCCGTAAACCAGAGTTTTCATCCAGACGCCCGGCACTGCCAAGTTATAACCGGAAATGTTTTTTTTGTAAAACATCATATTCTCCTGAAAATGTTTCTGAATCATTATAAAATGCAATAAGCACTGTCGTGAAGGAAAGAACTTCAATTCTCCTTATTTTCCGGTTTGTCGGCGGCAGCGCCCAACGGTTCGCTTTTTTGCTGCGGCGTTTCTTTGTGCTCCGCCGGCGTTATAATCAGCGGAGCCGGTTTGTCCGAATAAATTTGCGCTGCCGGTGCTTCAACCGTAGTTGCGGTGGCAGCGGTCGAAATATTATCCGGCGTGGTTTTTTCCGGTATTTCTTTTGAGGCCGGTGCGGGCTCCTGAAGTTGTCCTGCTTCCTGCTGCGTGGGGGCCGGCTTCCGGCGGTGGCTGCGGCTGCGGCGGCGTTTCTTCTTCACGGGTGATTCTACGCTGGCGGGTCCTTTTTGTTCCGGGCTTCCGGCGGCTGTTTCCGGAGTTTTCGGGAGCGCTTCTGACTGTTTAGCAGGCGCTGGTTTAGCTAAATCCTTTTCCTTAATGGTCTGCTTGATTTCCAGCTGATCCCAGGGCATTTCCCCGCTGCCGCAAAGGTGCAGGCGCAGAGCAAAAGAAGATTCCAGGCTAACCAATTCGGTTCTTTTCCGGTTAAGAATGTAATTCGCTATTTCGTGGTGCAGAATTACCTGCAATTCGGAATAAACGCCCTTGACCGCTTCTGCTTCAATTTTTCTGAATGCTCCAAGAGCAGCATACTCGAGGGAAGGGCGCAATCCGCTTCCTTTGCAGTAGGGACATTTTGTGTAACTGATTTCCTGGATGGTGGATTGCTTCTTCTGGCGCGACAATTCCAGCAAACCGAATTTGGAAATACGCGACAACTGAATTCGGGCGCGGTCCAGACTCAATGCTTTTTTAAATGCCTTTTCAACTTCCGCAACGTTCTTCTTTTCCATCATGTCTATAAAATCGATCACAATTAAACCGCCCAGATCACGCAGACGCAGTTGGCGGGCAATTTCTTCGCAAGCTTCGATATTTGTTTTGAAGGCTGTTTCTTCGATGTTGCGTTTGTTCGAACCGCGTCCGGAGTTTACATCGATTGTAATCATTGCCTCCGTCGGATTAATAATGATATAGCCGCCAGATTTGATATCGACGCGCTCCTGATAAATAATGCTTATTTGATCTTCCAGCTGAAAGCGTTCAAAAATAGGTACTTTTTCCTTATAATGGGTGATTATTTTTACATGACGGGGGGCTACCGCCTTCATGTAGGAACGCATCTTGCGGCAGGTATCGTAATCGTCAACAAGGATTTCTTCAACTTCCGGAGTCAGATAGTCCCTGAGTGAGCGCACACCGAAGTCGGTTTCCTGGTAAATAAGGAGCGGAGCGCTGGTGTTGTCGCTTTTCTTTTTGATTTCTTTCCAGAGGCGGACGAGATGCTGGTAGTCGCGGTAGATTTCCTGTTTCGTCCGGTTCATCCCGGCCGTCCGAACAATAAATCCCATATTATCCGGGATTTTAATTTGTTCCATGAGATTTTTGATTTTCTGCCGGTCTTCTTCGGTATTTATTTTACGCGATATGCCCCCCCCGGGTTTATTGGGCAGCAGCACAACATATCTGCCGGGCAGTGAGATGTAGGAAGTTAAGAGGGCACCTTTGTTGCCGGTTACCTCACGGACCGCCTGGACGATGATTTCCTGACCGGCCTTGAGCACCGGCCGGCCGCCGCCCTGTCCGTTTTCCGGTTCTGTCAAGTATTCGGGGCTGATATCGCGCAGGGGAAGAAAACCGTCTTTCCCGCCGCCGTAGTCGACAAAGGCGGCCTGCAGGCCTCGTTCCACTTTCAGCACCTTGCCTTTGTAAATATTGCCGGTGATGGGATCTTTCATCGACATTTCAATATTGAATTCGATGAGTTTTCCTTTTTCATCAACGGTCACCATACGCTTCTGTTCTCTGTGAACAGCGTTAATGAGCATTGTATATTTCATGAATGTCCTTTTTGGGCCCGCTGCCATCAGGTGCGCTCAATTACGCGCGGGATTTTTTCCGATCCCGGTCTTCCGATCAACAGGGGTCCTGTTGTATTTATATAAAAGCGCTGACGTCGCCTTTTCCGATTCTTATAACTTCAATATTGTCGTCGATGAAACTGATTACGCTGGAAGGCTCGGGAATAATATTACCGCCGTCGATAATCAGATCCACCAGTTTACTCCAGGATTCCTCAATTAAGCAGGGGGTGCCCATGTCTTCGCCTTCTGCCGTTTTTACGCTGGTGCTGATGATGGGCTGTCCCAGCTCTCTGACCATGGCCAGGCAGATGTTGTTGTCGGGGACTCTGATGCCGGTTGTGGGTCTTTTCGGGAGAATTATTTTCGGTACGAGGCGTGATGCTTCCAGAATAAAAGTATAAGGACCCGGTAAAAGACGCTTCATTGTTTTGTAGGCATAGTCGGTAACCTGGGCATATTGGCTGATATGTTTCAAGTCAGAGCAGATGAAGCTCAAAGGCTGTTTTTTATTTCTTTTTTTTATTTCGTAAATTCTTTCAATCCCCTTTTTATTGGACAAATCACAGCCCAATCCGTAAACAGTATCGGTCGGGTAAATGATAACCCCGCCGTCACGCAGCACATCAACGGCTTTTTTAATCAACCGCATTTGCGGATTTTGGCTGTTAATCGACAACATGAGCTGAATTCCTGATAAATTACCCAATATTTAAATAATTTTCATATCAGAAATCAGCCGGTTTGACAATTAAAGCTTCATTCAACCGGGTTAAACTTTTTCACCTTAATCCCTTGGCGGATATTCCATCTTTGCTCAGTTTGTATTCGATGCTGTCCACGAGCGCCTGCCAGCTGGCTTCAATGATATTTTCCGAAACGCCGACCGTGCTCCATACTTCTTTCCCGTCGGTGGAATCCAGCAGAACACGCACCCCCGCCGCAGTTCCTTCCGACCCCTCCAGGGTGCGCACCTTAAAGTCAATCAGCCGCATTTCCTTGATCTGGGGATAGAATTTTGTCAAGGCTTTCCGCAAGGCGTGGTCCAGTGCATTTACGGGGCCGTTTCCTTCAGCGGCCGTCAGTTCTTCCTCACCATCCACAGATATTTTTATTGTCGCCTGGGAGAGACAGGGATTGTTTTCCGTGCGCGAAGTGACGACGCTGAAACATTCCAGGGTAAACGGATCGACAAATTGCCCGATTGCTTTCTTGATCAACAGCGAAAGGGAACCGTCCGCGGCGTCAAACTGAAATCCCCGGTCCTCCATTATTTTGACTTCGTGGACGATTTTCTTGCTGAGCGCGGCATTTTTTGCGAGGTCTATGCCCAGTTCCCGGGCTTTGTATTCGACATTGCTTTTGCCGGCCAGATCGGAAACCAACACGCGGCGATGATTGCCGACAAGTTCCGGCGGCATATGCTCGTAGGCGGCGGAATTTTTTGCTATGGCGCTTACATGGACTCCTCCTTTGTGCGCGAAAGCGCTGTGACCTACGAAGGGACGTGAATTCAGCGGAGGAATGTTGGCGACATCGCTGACGAAGCGGGAAAGATTGGTCAGCTGGCGGACCGACTCCGGCGGCAGGCAATTTGCCCCCATCTTCAGCTGCAGGTTGCCGATAAGCAGAATCAGATCGGCGTTTCCGCATCTTTCCCCATAGCCGTTGATCGTTCCTTGGACCATTTTAACTCCTTCCCGCACCGCAGCGATGGCATTAGCCGCGGCCAGTCCGCAGTCGTTGTGAGTATGAATACCAGTTGCATCCAAGGGAATAGAGGAGGAAATCTTCCTGACAATGGAGCCGATTTCATGGGGCATCGATCCACCGTTGGTGTCGCAGAGAACAATCATGTCTGCGCCCGCCGCCGATGCCGTCTTGATTACCTTGATAGCGTAGCGCTGGTTATGTTTGTAACCGTCGAAAAAATGTTCGGCATCAAACAGTACTTCCTTGCCCATATCTTTCAGATACCGGATGGAATCGCTGATCATGCGCAAATTTTCGTCCAGGTCGATTTTGAGGATTTCATGGACATGCAAATCCCAGGATTTGCCGAATATGGCAACTGCCGGAGTATCTGTTTTGACAAGAGCCTTCAAGTTCGGGCAGGCTGACGGTTTAATATGCGGTTTACGAGTGCTGCCGAATGCCGTCAGACGGGAATTCTTGAACCGGACTCCCTTAGCCATCTCGAAGAACCGGAGGTCTTTGGGATTGGAACCAGGCCAGCCGCCTTCGATATAATGGAAGTGGGCTTCATCAAGGCGCTGGGCAATGCGCAGTTTTTCTTCCGCCGAAAAATTTATTTGCTCACCCTGGGTTCCGTCGCGTAAAGTTGTGTCGTAGATTAAAATTTGATTTTTTGTCATTTTATCCTCGCTTTCAAAAAAAAACCGCTGCCTGGTACTTCCTGGCAGCGGTTGCAAAATCTTGTTCATGCGAATTGCGGTTACACCACAACCAGGCCTCCTATGCAGAAGCTAATTATAATGGTGATGATTATTATGGTGCGGAATGTTATTGCGTTCATAGTACCGGTAAATATTTAAATTTTCTTCATATAAAATATTCCTTATTTGTTTGTCAATAAAAATAATTGTTTATCCGGCGGCCGATTAAATCAATTATGTCCCTTTGCTGCGGGAAGAAACATTTTTGTAGATGGCCGTCTTGTCGTACGGGCATCTTTTTGTCGAATAATCGGTAATGTCTCCAGCATCTTATACCCCATCTGCTGTCTGCTGCAAAATCCGGCACGCCTTTTGTTCTATGAGCGCCTTAAAGAATTAACGGCAAGGAGACAAATTTATGAAAACGAAAAGAAAAAAGTTTTTTTGGCTGCCGTCGTTATTGTTTCTAATGGCGGCAATGTTAACGGCCGGTTCTTCGGCACAAGCCGCGGAAGAAAAGCCAACGGGGGAAGTGGCGCTAAGTGTGTTGAGCAGTTATATCTGGCGTGGTCAGGAGCTGACCCGTAACAGCGCCGTCGTCCAGCCCGCGGCAACTGTCAGCTATAATGGTTTCAATATCAATGTTTGGGGCAACCTGGATACCAGGCCCTATTCGGCTGCTGATGTCCGCTATTCCGGCAATTATACGGAAACCGACATCACGCTGTCTTATGCCGGGAAACTGGGCATAGTGCAGCTGGGCGGGGGGTACATTTATTACGCGCTGAACGCGCCTTATCCCGGAGCGACGGATCCCCTTGATTCCCAGGAAATTTTTCTGACGGTCGGTCTGGACACGCTTTTGTCACCGGTGCTGACGGTCTATAAAGAGATTGACCATTACCATCAGTGGTACTTCCTGCTTGGTGTATCCCACACATTTAAACTGCACGAAAGAATCGGCTTGAAACTGGCGGCGACAGCAAGCTATCTGAAGAGCGAAGATGCCGGGACTTATGCGAAATATGACAGTAATGCAGTGGCGACCACGGATAAATTCGATAACTTCCATGACGGGGTTGTTTCGCTGTCGCTTCCTGTGGCGATAACAGGGTCTTTTACGGTTACACCAACGGTGTCTTATGTTTTTCCGCTCTGTGCCGACGCCGGACAGGAAATGAAAGGGCGCGGCTTGCGGGGAACAGCAAGTCCCGGCGACCGGAACAGCTCTTTCGTTTACGGTGGCATCACCGCCGGCTTTACATTCTGATGCCGTAAAAGCGGCGATGTTTTCCCGGGAAAATCTTTCCGCGGGGATGACACATTTGGAAATAAATTAATTCATACCGAAGGGCAGGAGGCGTTTCTGCCCGTCGGTATGAATAATTTTAAGTAGCGGTAGAAGCTGCGGATGGATTGATTTTTGAAACATGTTTTTATTGGCCGAGGATCATGGCCGCCAGGGAAAAGTAGGCGACAATGGTGCATATGTCGGCCAAAGCCAGTGTCAGCGGCCCGGAAGCGACCCGCAGATCAAGGCGCAACTTATGCAAAAGAGAAGGAATGCTTACGCCGATGAAACAGGCCAGGATGAGCGACACCATAATGCCTGAGCCGATCACTAATCCGGCCGGAATTTCGTTTCTCCAGATGATAGCGATGCTGCCAACAATTACACCGCAGGCGCAGGACAGAAGAAGTGTGCGCAGCAGTTCGCGTTGCAGATATTTCATATACCAGCCCTGCTGACCGCTCCGGTGATGGATTGCGTGGACAGTTATGGCCATTGTTTGCATCGCGACACTTTCGCCGAGGCCCAGCACCAGCGTCAGGAAGAATGCAAGAATCAGGCTTTCCGCCAATGTGGCCTGAAAAAGTCCGACCAGGATGGCGCAGATGGTTCCGCTCGTGATAGTTGCCAGAAGCCAGGGGAAGCGATAGCGGAATGCCTGCCAGACGGACTTGGTCTTTAATTCGGAAACTTGTATGCCCAGCGTATCAAAAACACTATGCACGTGCTCCCGCTCTTCAAAATCAAGCATTTCCTGAGTAAAGACATTAATGTCGATAACACCTCTGATCTTTCTTTCTTCATCCACGATCGGGAACGCCAGAAATTTATGCAAAACAAAAAATTCCAGAGCGTCCATCAATGTGGCCGTTACCGGTATCGTGACCAGATTGGTAGCCATGATTGAAGTGATGTTTGTGTCCAGGGGAGAGGTAAGCAGTTTACGCGTCTGAATGCTGCCCACCAGCCTGTTTTTTTCATCGAGGACGTAGAAATAAAGGATGGTTGATTGCGGTTGACTTTCTCTGATGCTTTCCAGGGCTTCCCGGATGGTGTTGTGTGTGTGGACGGCCACAAAATCTTTATTCGCATGAGTCAGCACGGGCTTGTCAAGATCGGAAGCGGAAACAGAATCAATCATTTTTAAAATATACTCGCGAAATTATTGATAACCAAAATGAATTAAATGCTTCGGAAATTGTTGTGAGATCGCCGAAAGACTTTAACCCTGAGACTTTACTAAATCAGCAACACTTACTTATTGCGAAATATTTTCGCATCCGGTAAAAACGATGTCAAGGAAAAATACATTTTTTTTAAAATTAGCCGGGAGACCAGGAATGCATTCAACTACCTTCAGCAGACGTAATAAAAAAGTACAGGATAAGGGGGCGTAAATTGTCCGACCATCATCACCCGGCGTCATTCTGGGGTAAAAGACTGATTGCTTCCATGGCCATCAATCTGATTATTCCCGTTTTGCAAATCGCCGGCGGCATTGTTTCCGGCAGTATGGCCCTGATCAGCGACGCGCTGCACAATTTAACGGATTTTGCTTCGCTGGCGGTCAATTATGGAGCGCTGGTTCTAGGCCGACGAGGCCCCACCTATAAGCAGACTTTCGGTTACAAGCGCGTCGAGGTTTTCGCGACGGTGATCAGCGTTGCCCTGCTTTACGGAGCTGGCTTTTATATCGCCGCCGAAGCCTGGCAGAGATTCCATGCGCCCCAACCCATCTCCGGAGGCATGGTCATCGGCGTGGCGCTATTGGGCTTTGCGGGAAATGCCATTTCCGCTTTGCTGCTGTATTCCGGCTCCAGATCCAACCTCAACATGAAAAGCGCTTTTCTGCACATGCTGTCCGATGCCGCCACATCTCTAGCCGTTGCTCTGCTGGGCGTTGTATGGCTCTTTAAACCATGGTTCTGGCTCGATCCTTTAGTCTCCTGGATCATAGTTGCGCTGATTATTTACGGCGGCTGGGGATTGCTTAAGGAAAGCATTCTTATTTTGATGAATGCCACGCCGCCCGGCATCAGCCTGGAGGATATTCAGCAGACGCTGACGTCGATCGAAGGGATAAAAGAAATTCATTATCTTCATGTCTGGAATCCGTCCGCGGAAAGCATCGCTTTGGCTGTTCATATTACGGTGCCCGACCAGATGCTGAGCCGTGTGGATGAACTGGCGGAAGAAGTCAGAGAAGTTCTCTTTACAAAATTCAAGATTGACCATCCTATTTTACAGTTTGAAGCCAACTCCTGCGCGGAAGCACAGCTTTTGTGCAATATCGCCGGAGACAGGCATAAAAATCGAAAGTGAGAACAGATGGCGGAGTCATGGCAGACGAGATTGTTGCGCTGGCGGTTCAATTTTTTCCCGGCCTACCGCCGGACGGGCGCCCGGGTCACTTACATTGCCCATGACTGGCGGGAAGTGCATATTAAACTTCCCTTTGATTGGCGGACGCGCAACTATGTCGGTACGATTTTCGGTGGCAGCATTTATGCGGCTGTTGATCCCGTTTATATGGTCATGTTCATTAAACTGCTCGGTCCGGAGTATATTGTCTGGGACAAAGCGGCGGCGATTCAATTTAAAAATCCCGGCCGTTCGGAGCTGCGGGCGACATTCCGGGTGGAAGACAGCGAGTTGCAGGCAATCCGGGAGGAACTGCGGGCAAAAGACAGGATCGACCGCGTTTATCGTGTGGAGTTAATCGATCAGGAAAACAATATTTGCGCTCTTGTCGAAAAGACGATTCATTTCCGGAGAAAAAATGGCGGGCAGGTCTGACCTGTTGTTGCTGCGCTTGCAGTGATTTCCCGAATTTGGTGGTTACCTTGCCGCTCATTTCCCGCCTTTATTGCGATTACGCCCGTTATGCCGGCAGTATTGTTCTTCCCGCCGCCGAAGGGGTTTTATGTTGCAAAAAATACTTCCTTTATATAACCTGTTTCGCCAAAATGAAAGCACAAGCCCATCGTACTTAAAACAGAACGAGGTTTGCTAAATGAGAATTCATTATTTTCAGCATGTGCCCTATGAAGGTCTGGGCAATATCGCCGCCTGGATTCAAACCCGGGGATGCCAGTTGTCGGCGACGCGCTTTTATACGGACGATTCCCTGCCTCAACTTGAAGAAATAGATGCACTGATTATCATGGGCGGACCGATGGGCGCTTATGATGATAAAAAATATTCCTGGCTGACGAAAGAGAAACGGTTTATGCGCGAAGCGATAAATGCCGGGAAAAAAGTGCTGGGAATTTGTCTGGGCGCGCAGCTGATAGCATCCGTGCTGGGAGAGAAGGTTTATCCTCATATCCATAAGGAGATAGGCTGGTTTCCGCTCCGTTTGACCGACGAGGGCAGAGAAGCGAAACTATTCGGCGAATTTCCCGGCGAATTTAGCGCCTTCCATTGGCATGGCGATACTTTCAGCTTCCCGCGGGGGGCCGCACGTCTGGCAGAAACTTCCGCCTGCCGCAATCAGGCTTTTTCATACGGCGATAATGTTGTCGGCCTCCAGTTCCATCTGGATGTTACACGGGAAAATATCGAGGATTGGATACTGTACGGAGCTGCTGAGCTGGCGGCGGCGCCGTACGTTCAAACGCCCGCACAAATGCTGGCCGCCGGCCAGGAATTCGAGCAGATCAGGATTTACATGCATCAGCTGCTGGACCGATTCTTCGGTCCGGTGTGACTATTTTTTCCTTTCTCGACCTTCGGGTTGAATTCCTGCTCCGTTCTCTTGTCCGACCTGAAGCAGCTGCCGGGAAATTGCTTGGCGTATTTTTTCATTTCCGCCGCCAGTTCGGTGACCTCTCCATAGTGCGAAAAAGAGCGGGAGCGCGTCTCGGTAATGCCCATGGAAATGCTCATGATGGGAAAGGTGGACGCTTTCCCCTTCCGGTCGAAGGATTTGATGAAGCCCTGCGCCGCATCTTCCGGGTCGTAAAAAGTGGGAATGATGCTGTCGAAAGCTTCAATGATTTCCGTCGCTGCTTCTTCCACCAGCGCGGAGTCGATGATGAAAACGAAATCATCGCCGCCGACATGGCCGATGAAGCTGCCGTGCGGCTGCTTGCTTTTGACAATATTCAGAATAAGCCGGCCGGTGATCTTAATTACTTCATCGCCGCGGCTGAAACCGTAACGGTCGTTGAAAGGCTTGAAAGAATCAAGATCGGCGTAACCGAAGGCAAAGGCCTGCTTCCTGTCGATTCTTTCCTGCAATTCCCTGTTGATGGAAATGTTGCCGGGCAGTCGCGTGAGGGGGTTTATTTCCACAATCCGCCTGGAGCGCATGATGCATAAGTTGACCCGCAGCAGAAAATCGTTTTCAAAGTCAGCCCGCCAGATGAAATCTTCAATAAGCAGGCTGCCCCAGTTGGAAAGGTTAAAATGGTCGGGCAGGATCGCCAGTACCGGCAGTTGATGAAACATCGGATCTGTTTTTAAATCATTTAGGGCGTTGATGGTAAAGGGATCATCTTTGAGGACGTTGACAACAATCAAATCCGGGACGGAATTGTAAATATAATCAAGGGCGGAGGGCATGTTGCTGAAAATGACACTCTGGTAAGAGCTTTTCAGGCTGCTGCCGATTGCGTTATTAAGAACGATGTCTTTGGAAATGACAACGACTGTTTGCATAGATTAAGATATCTCCCCGGCGGCTTCCATGTTTTCTTCCATCTCTTTCAGAATGTCTTTGATATCAGCCTCCGATAGACTGAGAATCTCAAAAGCGGCGGGGTTGACCTCCGGAACAATAATTTCTCCGGCAAAACCTAAGCCGGCGGCGCGGACGAGAATATCGGCCAGATGGACGATGGCTGTTTCCAACGGCGCGTTTTTCGAAAGAGCGGGGCGGTGGTGGTACTCGATCACTTCAATCAGATTGCGCGGGAAACGCCACTTCTCGGCAAGCCAGCTTCCTACGTTGGCATGGGTAGCCGCAAACTGTACTTTTTCCGCTTCGAATATGGAAATGCCTCTGGTCTGGGCTTCACTCATCGCGGTTTCGTATTCTTTCTGAAATTCGAGCATTAAAATGACTTTGCCGATGTCATGCAGCAGGCCGGCCACCGATACTTCTTCCGGCTCTTTCATGCCTTTCTTCTGGGCGATGACCCGGGAAGCGATGGCGCAGGCCAGGGAGTGTTCGTAGAGGCCGTTCATCGTTTTCTGCATCTGTTCAAATACCGAAACTCCGAGCAGCAGCCCCTTGATTACATTGAGCCCCAGAAGCATTGTCGCATGAGAAACGGAAGCGATTCTGCCGGGGAAACCGTAGATGGCGGAATTGACCATTTTTAATACCTTGGTGGTTAGGGCCGGATCGTTGGAAATAAAAGCGCTTATCTCGACGAGCGTAATCCGCGGTTTTTCAATGATGACGGAAAGTCTTTTCAGGACGCCGGGTACTGTTGGCAGCGTGTTGATATTTTCAACTTTATGGCGCAAACTTTTCGGGTCGATCTTACTCATAAAGTCCTTCGATATGTTCCCTCACTATTTTTTTGAGCAGATTCATGTAAGGTTTTCCCTCCACTTTGGCAAATCTCGCTTCCAGATTGGCCAGTGCTTCCTCTTTGGAAATGGTTTGTACCGGCGGACCTTCTATGAAAACGGAGGCAATATCCATATCCTGGATTCTTTCAATCCATGTTTCGGAAAGCTCCGCACCTTCGCCCAGCATAACCATGCCGCTTTTGGCTAAAACTGGTTTCGCCAGTTTCATGCCCGGTTCCAGTTTTGATGCTTGAATTTTCGGCATATCTTTTCTTCCCGCGGAGTTTTATTACCTGCCTGCCGCTGACGGTTCGGCTTAAATGAATCACTGCCGGATGAAGGCCGGGTTCTGAAGTTCTTTTTCAATGACATCCGCATCAACGGCATTATATTGCAGCAGCCTTTTCAGGTGAAAGAAAGTATCTTCACTCATGAAAAGAAAGACAATCGTCGTTTCTTTTTCATCAACGCGGAGAATCTTGCCGGAAATATGCAGGCAGGTGTCCTCATTAAGCGCCATTATTATTTCGCATGGTTCCTTGGCGCGAAATTGCGGATGGCCGGTACAGCTTATGCCGGTCAGGCTGATATTGGATGTTTTAACCTTGATTTTTTTCCCCTGGGAAAGGATGCTGACGTCAAAAACAACAGGCACTCTTGTTCTTTTTCTTCGGTCTTTTATCATTTCCCGTTCACTGAAGGTATAATGAAAGAAAAATCATTCTGCTTTTTTCCCGGGGCAAGCGCTCGCGGTCATTTCATAATTGCATGTTCAGACCAGGCTTTATTTTACCCAAATCAGAAAAAATAATGCGGTCTTCTTCCATGCGGTAGCCAATGACGGTAATTCCTATTTTTTGCAGCAGCGGCGCATAGAGATTTATCTTGTCTTCGGGCAGAACTAAAACCGGCAGAGAATCGGCTGCCGGGTCCGTTGTCTGCAAAAGCAGTTTTGCCGCCGCCGCCAGAATCGTGTTTTCTTTGTTATCGGCAGGAACTGCAAAAACATGAGAAATTTTGTTTTTGAATTGGTCGGTGAGAAAGATCTCCCGGTTATGGTCGTTGCCGGTCTTCAATCGCGCGCGCTGCAAAAGCGCCGCCAGATTGCCGACCACCAGATCATGGTCGCATCGGGCAGCGATATCCTGCTCTTCCGCGGAGGGAAGGGAACCGATCAAATCTTCGCGGAAAGTGATTTCCGGGAAATTAAAAGCAGTTTGCGGGGAAAGAGCGGCCGCCGATTTCAGCGTTTCTATTTTCCGGACAAAATGAGCGGTTTGCAATGCCAGACGCGGCGACTGCAGGGTGCCGATCACCGCTACCCGGCTGACGCAATCGCCGTCTTCCATAAAAGACCAGACGCCGCGATAATTTTTTTCAAACAAATATTTGCCGATACCTTTTTTCCCGCCGCCGATTTTCCCCCGGTGAATGACAAAAACGTTGCTCCAGGCGTCTTCCGCAAATGCCGCGCCGGTTTTTCTGTCGATTCCCATCCAGGGGAAATTAATTTCCGAAGTTATGGAAAGCAAAGCCCCCGGTTGCGGTTTGCCTATGCCGAAAGCATTCCAATATCTCACGTCCCGGACGGTGTGCGCAAACATCCAGATGCCCAGATCTTTGGAGTAGGAAACCTTGGCCGGAAAGCTGGCTCCCTGATGCCCCAGCTTAACTTTCACCTGCGTGTCGGTGAATGGCTTGAATTTTCGAATGAATTGCCGGGCATATTTCTTTATGGCCGTCTTGTCGGCAATAACTTTCAGCATAAACAGTCGGGTTCCTGCAGATTGTTGTTATTCGTTTATATCTTCCTGCTTGCCGGTTACGGTACTGTCCTGCGTCATTACCGGCGCAAGAAGCGTTTCCCTGCCGCCGCATTCTGGCCTGCGGGCGCGCAGCGGCAGTAATAATATATTAGAATTGCTAACTAATCCAGACGTTTTTTAAAGCGGGCGATGGCGCCGGAAAAAACGCCGAGGCCCAGGATGAACAGCGCTAGGTATTGCGGCCAGAGGATATCCAAGGCGACGCCTTTAAGAAAAATGCCCCGGATGATCACAAGAAAATAGCGCAGCGGATTGAGGTAAGTCAGCCATTGCACCAGGGCGGGCATATTGGCGATGGGAAAGATGAATCCGCTGAGCATTAAGAAAGGAACGATAAAGAAGAACGTGGCCATCATGGCCTGCTGCTGCGTCGCGGAGATAGTGGAGATGAAAAGGCCGATGCCGAGAGTGCTCATCAGAAATAAGCAGGTGGCGAAAAACAAGAGAAAGATGCTGCCATTTAAAGGTATTTCAAACCAGTAACTAGCGACAACAATTATTGCCGACATCTGTATC